>CAKMZU010000216.1 GCA_929200485.1 uncultured Gammaproteobacteria bacterium
TAAGGTGTCTAACATTAACGGCAACCTTCGCCTTACTGAAAACCTTGAAATTCAGTGCAGAATCTCAAAATCAATTATTAGAGGTGCCCTTGAAAACAAAAGCCATTTTATGACCAGTCATTCGATTATTTGCTCTCGGCGCTTTGATTATCAAATGAGAGCGCGTCTTTCCCTAATTGACGTTTCAATAGATTTACTAGCCAATTTTTACGCGTCTGTATAAGTTCTCCAGGTGCTGGAAGGTGTGCAAAATTAAAAACAACAGCCTTGTTTGCTTTATCTTTTATCACCAAATCAGTAAATTCATCCCCATCAACTTTAGACAGATTAAATTGTTGAGATTCAGGCTTGTTTATATAAAAGCCTTCCCAGTAAGGATATGCTGTTTTTGTGTAATCGAAGTTTGCAATATGGATAAAGCCAGTGACTGTTTTAAAACATATCTTCCTATCTCGTTTCAGATATTTTAGAAAATCTTCCCGTTCGGTTTTATCTGCTGTCAAGGTGAAACCGCCAACGGGTGAGAAAAAACGTACTTTGTCATTTTCAATGGTTAAGATGATATTTGCATCTGTGAGTAAGCAATCATTTCTTGGTTTTTCGAGTTGGATATTTTGGTGTTCGTTTTCCTCTTTAAACGTTTTCGCCTTGCCAAAGAGGTAACACAGTGCACGCCAATAAGGTGGATAAAAATTTTCCGTCTTGATAAATGCCTGCAGCACCGCATCGCGGTTATCGTCTGAATATACAACACTTTGCGCCGAATACGAGGACAAGATAAGGGTCGGAATCAATAGCAATTCTACTGACAGGACGAACTTCGAAAACAAGCAAAAAAACCGATAAAAACTTAAAGACTGCAGCAAATTTTAAAGACCTACAACGAACTTTTTTCTACACCAAAAAAACGTGTATTGACAGAACAAAATCAAACCAACGGTTTAACTTTGGAAGATACTGTTTCAGAGCGCTTATCTATCAAGAAGTTCAAACAGAATTATGCGTAGAAGTCATTTATGTATCATTAAAGACCGACTGCTGCTACAAAAAATCCTGCAATAGATGATGATAAAATCAATGCATAAAAAGCGGCATACAAAGTACCCGTCCTCAAACAAAGCCATGAAAGGACGAGTGTCATCAAACAATGATCCAAAAAGCTCATAAACCCAAGCTGGCTATAAAAAACCGATTGAACTAAAAACATCATGGGTAAAACCATCAATCCAAGCGAATTAATAATCCCCAAAAGTAACAATCCTTGAAAAAAGATGACTTGCGTCATAAGGCTCAAAGTAAAAGCCGTCCAGGCAAAAAACCAGGCGATCCAATGCAGATGATCAAACCGATCGACCAGCTCTGTATGAATTAATCCAATGATCGCCAACACTAAAAGAAAAATGCTCACACAAAAACCTAATAGGGGCAGCTCGGTCGTTCCTTTTTGCAGCAACGATCGATGATTGCTTCCAATTAACGCTTCACTTTGGTTAGTCAGAGGCAGCGCAAAAAGACCGGCGGTTAACAGGGTAGTCAGCAAGAAAATGAAATAAAAAGGGGGGGTATCAAACCCTAGGTAAAAGCCTGCGGTAATCCAATCAATGCCATAGGTGATAACAATGAGCATGCCTGATGCCAGTATATACCGTAAAGAAACAGACTTGGATTTTTGCTGATCAAAAAACAAACGAATGGGGTATCTGGCTTCAAGCCATGCCCACTCCTTTTTCAAACTGCATGCCAGCTGATTTAAAAGGGAAGTAAAGTGCATAAAAGGCCTGGTATTCATCTTATTATTCAGTACGACTGGAAAAATCAGTACTTTATTAAGAATAGACCTTAATGAATTATTTCATGAATTACAGCTTTGTCATCAGTGCTGCCTTTAAGGCATCAACAACTATCTCAGGTTGAAGAGAATCATAGCAAGGTGGAGGCTCTCCTTGACTGACTTTTGGGCAATCTTTCTGCATGCATGGTGCACAATCAATGGTTGTCTGAAGGCTTTTGGCATTAATGCCTACTACACCGGTTAATAATGGATTGGTTGATCCATAAAGCCCGATGGTGACGGTATCAAGGGCTGCAGCAATATGACTTAACCCTGTATCGCTGCCGATGACAAATTCAGCTTGCTGGAGCCAATAAGCCAATTCACCTAAAGACAATTTGGGTAGAACTTCAGCCGTTGAGAGAGAGGCAATTTCCCTTGCAACGGCTTTTTCCTGATCATCACCAAAAGGAAGATACGAATGATACCCCTCCTCTGTCAATCGATTGGCCAACTGCTGCCAATGCATTTTAGGCCAGATTTTACTCGACCAGTTTGTTCCATGCAGAAATACACCGAATGGTTTTTGTAACTTTGCATGCAACTTGTCAGGTTTCGGCACCGATAAACCAAACCCCATGGTTGCAGGCTCCGAATAGCCAAGAGCCCTGGCAAATAGCTCACGGTTTCTATCAATTGCTGTTAAAGAACGGCTGATATTAAATTTACGGGTATAAAAAAAACTGGCTATTGGCTCTCGAATGCTGTGTTTATCAAAGCCTGCCTTTTCACATGTTAGCCAGCGAATCATCATGGCACTTTTAAATAAGCCTTGCGCATCAATCACCAAATCATACTCTTCAGCCAGAAGCTTATGTTTGAGCGCTTTGATTTCCGATCTGGTTTCTTTACTAAAAAAACTACTTCGCCAGCGGCGTATCGCAGAAGTATGGACTTTTTTGACAAAAGGGTGCCAGTAAGGGACTTGTTCGAAGGACTCCTCAACCAGCCAGTGGCATTCAATATCAGGCCGTGAAAGTGAAAAATCATTCACAGCTGGCATGGTATGAATCAAGTCCCCCAATGAGGTAGTTTTAACAATCAGAACCTTTTGCATAAAAGCCAGCCAAAAACTCAATTATAAGGCGTTTGGGCTTATTTAGTAACCCATCTGTTCAAGACTCGGAAAGCACTTTCATGATCAACTGCTCATCCAAGTGCTTTGCACAAAAGTCTTGGACACAGGTATTCAACGCTGAATCCTGCGGATTAGGCATAAAAATATTCTGTAATTTCCAGACCATACTTAGTAACGGTTCATGACTTTGCAAAACAGGCACTGACAAGGTTTTCGCTTTTTCCAGTAATTCTCGTCTTCGTTGCTCCTCGTGTATCAAATCCGATAAACTGCCAGATAACAAAATACCACTGATATTTTCTTCATCTTTCAAGGCCGATTCGATCAAATCCAAACGATCCGCTGTGGTTACCAGTAATAGGCCTTTTACACCCTTAAAATTTTCCTTATTCCCGCAGCCCAAGAGGATGGATCGTATACGGGTATCTTTACGCCCCTCATTCAACCATACAAGAGAGAAAATCTTTTCAAGATATGACAATTTTGGCGAAATCAAATCAATGGACCAGGGTATTGCTCCCAACAACGGAATTTTTTTCTCTTTTGCTATGGGTAAGTGCGCCAATTTTTCAAAAACCTTTTTTGAAGGAGGCTTAATTGACTTTTCTGGGCAAAGCTTCCCATGTCGATCTCTAGGTGCTCCCAGTTTATTTAAGATAAAGCCCACCACAGGAAGGTTAAGCAACTGATATGCCTCGAGCGCGATATCCAATCGGGAATTCATCATTGTTAAATCATCTGCCGTTCCAGACCCGACCAGAACGATTTTCGCAGATAAAGCCTCAGCTAATTTAGCATTAATTTTTTCAGCATTCGGTGTCTCTTTATCAACCGTTAGACCTAAAACCAAGGCCTGCCTGGATTGACAACATCTTTCATGAAAGGTTTCTACCAGCTGATCGACAACTTGATCAATTGAGACATGAAGGTAGTGAGCAAGTGCCAGCCTACTGAGAGCAGGTTGGACAGATAAAAAATCTGCCATAAAACAAGAGCGTTGCTTAACCGGCAAAAAGAAATCTAGAGAAAGGTGATTCGCCTGAGCTATTTTGATGATGGCTGCACAAACTGAGGAAGCACCAGCTCCAAGGCCTGCCGGTGCGATTAATAGAGTCTTGGCCAAGGAAGCACCTTCGTAATCACATCAATGCGCCTAAGCTAACACCCCACAACCATTTAAACAACTAATTTCGCACTACTACAACAATGATAATTAACAGTATTTTCAAGTTGAGTTACTCAAGCAGTCTACTACTTTTATATTTATCTTAAGCTAAGGGGATAATTTGTTAGAAAATAAGGCGTTTATTAATTTAAGTTAGGCTTTAGATACGGCTATTGGTACACTGCTTACGTTTTTTCCTTGTTAACATCGCCCAAGAACAATTAAGTATGAAACTATCAGTTTTTAAATCTCAACAAAGCAATCTTGCTTTATTATTTAAACACCTTACTGCTATTGTAGGTTTACTTTGCCTTGTGGGATGCAGTGCGTATAAAACTAACTCAGAACTTAGCTTTCTAAAAAGATATCCATCACAAGAACCTGACATACATATTGGTAAAGTCGATGTGGGTAATGAAGAATTAGATTACCTCGGTTGGATTGATGCAAAAGTCAGTAAACCACATATGTTGGCTACAGCCCCGACGGAAGCTCAGGTTAACCTGGTGTTAGCAGAGCTCGCAAAGCCTCTGCAAGCAGATGCAGTAACTTTTGTCACCTATAAGCGAGGGCTAGCTGGACAAACCATTGAGGCGAGAGGACAGGCTGTTCGATTTAAAAACCCGGTAACACAGCGAAAGTATTCAAAAACCAGTGGCCAAGCGCAAATTGTTTCAAGCCCACGAAATAGCTCAACGATGATGCCTTATACAAAACCTGCAACTGCAGTTATCCAGCCCAGCTACCAGCCTCCAAGAGAACCAAAACTTGCCACACCTATTGTCAGTGCAGCAGCAACCAGCCCTATCATGCCTGGCACCCTAAAATTCCTTGATGATGATGCTTTGGCGTTGATTATCTCAAATGCTATCTATGTGATTGAGCAATCGAAAGCGCTGAATCGAAAAGATCTTCAGCTTTCCGCTCAAACGATTAAGGCACTGGCTGAACAGGCAAAAACTGTCGAATAAGAGTTTCTGGCATGGATATATGCCAGAAAACAGCGTAAAGAACGTCCTGTTATTTATGGTTAACGCATCATGCAAATACCTTAAAGGCGATTATCTTTTCAGGCAGAGTCAAACGGTTACCTAACAGACAAAATATATTATGACTCATAAGGTGGTGGTGGTTCGGCCGATTGGCCAGCGTTATAAATGCAGGTTCTAGAAGTCCCATCTGTGTTAATGACGGTTATAGACTGGATACCCGAGGTACAAAATGCAGGGTTTCCAAAAACCCTAAATGGATCAAAAAAGACTGGGGCTGGAGGAGCAGAGGGGTGCACTTCAGCAGATGGAGGAGCAGAGAGGTGCACTTCAGCAGATGGAGGAGCAGAGGGGTGCACTTCATGGAAACAAGGGTTTTCTGGAGGGAGGCAATCAGCTTGCTCATTGGCCGAAAAATCTGGGCGTTGACCTCCCTTTTCAGATAACTGAAGGGCTGCAAGCTCTATTTTATCAGCGCTAACATCAGCATTAAACAGCTTTTCAAGCGCTTCTATTTCACCCTCTGTATTATTTTTAGCAAACACTTTGAATTCTTCATAGTTTTTAGATTTTTGAGCAATTTCACGATTAGTCTGAATGAGATCTTTACAGTGTTTATAGTGTTCATTGACTTTTTCAGCACTTAGAAGTAGGTTTTTTACAATCTGCCTTTCATCTTTATCAAGGGTTGACGGATCAGCGTCTTTTAACGGCGCTAATGTTGAGAGTATGGCCTCATGATCTAAGGCTAAACAATATTTTTCTTCTTCGGGATTATTTTTTAGAGATTTGCTCATATAATATTCTAGATAATGCGTTAGTTTTTTTTCTTTATCGTTCCGAATGACGTCAACCCAGAATTTCTCTATGCATTCTCTTTCTTGACAAAATCTCTTACAACAATCTTCTTCCAAAGCTGGCCTATCATCTTCTGGAATGCCATCCAAGGGAGTTTCATCCCTCCAGCTCTGGGCGTTAAACTGAATAATAGATTCCATATATTTAATAATATCTTGATCGGAGATTAATTCTTTTTTATACCCATTGCCTTTATCTTCATTACTCGTCTTTACTGAATTAACAAATTGCTTAAAGCGATTTACGTGATCTTGTCGCCAAGACTCAGATCGGCAGCAAATACTTAAGATTTTATGGTTTAAATGCTCAGACTCGAATAGACC
>CAKMZU010000217.1:0-346 GCA_929200485.1 uncultured Gammaproteobacteria bacterium
TTAATGCCCGACGCAAAAAAGAAAAACAAAAGCAGTCGCCACAACCTGAGACAAAAAGCATTCAACCAGTAGAATCGGTAAAAACAGCTCAGGATACTGTCGCTAAACCCTCAAACAAACCTGAGACAAAACAAGGAATAAAGCAAGAAAGCAGCCGTCAACCTCAAGAGACAGCAGCGAAAACCAAACCTGCACCTGCGGAGAAACAGGCCTCTGAAAAACCAGCTAAAAAACCCAAGCCGGCCGCACCAAGTAAAACCATATCTACGCCATCTAAAAAACCAACGATTGAATTCCTTGCAGCAAAAGACCCGACTGAGCGATTTACGCACGTTAAAACCAAAAA
>CAKMZU010000217.1:356-3877 GCA_929200485.1 uncultured Gammaproteobacteria bacterium
CAAGGGATCTTCCGGCTCAAAAAGTCGTTGATGTAACAGTACCAGCACTTGAGTCAGTGGAGTTACCACCTAGAGTTATCCCATCACGCACGAGACCAGATGCCCCAAGAGCTGTTAATGACCCAAGAGAGACAAACTCTTCCATTAACGAGAAACCCGCTGTAGAAAATGCCTCCTCAGAAGCAGAATTATCAGACACGGAGTCTAAATAATCAGGCCTTGACAACTCCTAATTTAACCTTCTTGAAAAATTCTTTAAGAAATATTTAAGAAGGTTATTGCACTTCATTAAATCATGGGTATAATGCCCAACTTCTTAAGCAGTTCAATGACTTATGAGCTGCCCCCTTCGGAGAGATGGCTGAGTGGTCGAAAGCACCGGTCTTGAAAACCGGCAAGGATTAACGTCCTTCTAGGGTTCAAATCCCTATCTCTCCGCCATTTACAAATTCATTTCAGCGTTTCAATTCATGACCGAATCTATGCCTTCTTGATGTATCGTATTTTACCCACCTGTTTCTAGGTTGAACCATCTTATTTGTATATCCTAAGATAAAAGAAACCGTTAAGTTAATGATACCTTGCTGAATATCATCGGGCTTTTTTTTATGCTTTTGCCTCATTGAGGTATATATTCGACTTATTGTGCCGCGCTCTTCAAGAAGCATCTCATGACAAGGCCACATAAAACTTTCATCCTCTAATCGTTTCGCCTTCAGCTCTTCACATTGATCATCCATAGTTTTCATCAAAGCAAAAACCTTCCCAATACTAAAATTTTTATTCATCCCAAAGTGGGTACTTTTGGCATTAAAAGCAATTGAAAAGAGCATAATGAATAAAAAAACACTTCGATGAATAGCATGTAATTCGACAGACATAGTTGAACTTATCCGAAATTGACAATTGATTCATTGCTATCAAAAAAGTTCAATGATTGAATATGCATTGACTTAAATCTTTGCAGCGATGCGGCAAAACAATTCAAGTCACTTCCAAGTACTTTTTTTTGTCAGATTGAGAATCTGACCTTTTTTTTTACTCAAATAGTCTTTATTCTACACTGTATAGATAGATATGTATTATCAGGAGAATATCATGTCACGTGACGAACTGTTTCAACATTCGCATACCCACTCAGTTGAAATGAACAAAGTGTTGAAAAACACCTATATGCTTTTAAGCGCAACCCTCATTTTCAGCGCCATTATGGCAGCGATTTCTGTTTTCCTTGCTGTTCCAAACATGGTTAGCATGATTTGCTCGATTGCAGCTCTTGTCTTGGTTTGGTTCGTTTTACCAAGGACAGCAAACTCTGAAAAAGGCATTATCACTGTTTTTGCATTTACAGGCCTTTTAGGCTTCGGTTTAGGCCCGATTCTCAACATGTATCTCAACCTTCAAAACGGCGGTGCGATTATCGCTCAAGCACTAGGCGGTACAGGTATTATCTTCTTTGCCTTATCAACCTACGTGATGACAACAAAGAAAGACTTCTCTTTCTTAGGTGGTTTTTTGATGGTGGGAATGATTGTCGTTATTCTCGCAGCAATTGCTAACATCTTCTTTTCAATGCCTGCTCTAAGTCTTGCGATTTCTGCAGCCATTATTTTTATCATGTCAGGCTTTATTCTTTATGAAACAAGCCAAATCATTCATGGTGGCCAAACCAATTATATCCTTGCCACTGCCTCTTTATATTTGAGCATCTACAATATTTTTGTCAGCTTGCTTCAAATTTTAGGCGTTATGGGCGACGATTAATCGACATCTGATTGAACAAACCCCGCTACTGCGGGGTTTTTTTATTGTGTAAACGTGGTTTGAAAACTATGCCTAGTATGGCCATTATGCTTAGAATCCCTCCCTTTCATAATGAGAGTGAATTTGCCCTGTCAATGGTCAAGCAGCTGATTGAAAGCAGCCATAATATTCCATGTCTTTTTCTCTACGGAGATGGGGTCTATCATGCACAATCCCAAGCAGTCGCCCTGCAAGGACAAAACCAAAGTATCACCCAATGGCAGGAACTCATTCAGCAAAATAATATCAATGCAGTGGTATGTATCACTGCAGCGTTAAAACGTGGAATCATCGATAACACCGAAGCTAAAAGATACAACAAAAATCAAACAAATCTGGCTTTAGGATTCGAGCTAGGCGGTTTAGGGCAATGGGTAGATGCCGTCAATAACGCTGATCAGCATCTTATTTTTGGATAAATGGCGATTTAATATAGATTATGGATCATTTATTTATACTTCAATCAAAAATGGATATGACAGCGATTAAAGAAAGTATCGACCTGATACTGGCAACAGCTGTATTTTCAGAAAACATTGCCGTGATTTTTTCTAATGATGCTGTTTTACTCTTGGAAGCGCCGTTAAACATTGATGAGCAAAACGATACACACAAGATGCTTAGCGCCTTTGAACTCTACGGTATCTCACCTATTTATGCCGATAAATCGGATTGCATAAAACGCTATATTGAAGCGAAAAGCTGCATTGGGGATGTTCAATTCATTTCTGCAAGTGAACAGCAAACACTAATGGATACCGCAAAAAAAGTGACACAACTTGCATGAACCTTTTTCTATTTAAACAAAGCCCATTTGAAATAAATGATCTAGAATCAAGATGCAAGCGCATCAAAGCATGCGATAGAATCGTGCTGATGTACGATGCCTGTTACTTTATAAAAGAGCTTGACCGTTTTTCAACTCTTATAGATGTCTCTCAATTATCCGCTATCGAAGCACATTGTCACGAGAGGCAAATAGCCCCAGAGGCTATTTCTTTAATTTCAACCGCTGAATTTACTGATCAGTGCTTTGCGGCCAAACATATTTTATCCGTCTAATGAGCAATATCGATTTTGATAAAGAGGGATTTTTAACAGACTTAACGCAGTGGTCCAAAGCCGTTGGCGAAATGATTGCATCAAAGGAAGATCTGATACTAACCGACGAACACTGGGAGTTAATTCATCTTGCAAGAAAGTATTATGATACCTTTAGCCTTTCACCTGAGATGAGACCATTTATCCGATGGCTGAAACAACAACTTCCGGAAAAAAACATCTCGAGCATGTATTTACTGCAATATTTCCCTGACAGCCCTGCAAAATTGATCAGTAAAATTGCAGGGCTGCCTAAACCCACGAACTGCTTATAGCGATCACCTTTCTACATTAAAAGGTGTTAGGTAAATGTAGACTGCCAGTGCAAAATTTAAACTCGCAATCTTATTGTTTAAGCAGCTCATTAATTGTGATTAAAAATATCCATTGGAACCTTTAAATAATTTAACAATCAATAGTTTTACCTTCATAAATCTAAGCTCCTCATGTCATTAAAGGATAACTTGAATTTAACAATTCGATATTTTGCATTCGCCACTCTAACGCTAACCACCTCTTGGATAAATCCCTCAAACTCCATAGGCTTTTTAGATTTTTTTCAAAGCCGTAGAAAATTCAATGAGGAATACGATAAAAAAATAGAGAAACTCCTATTA
>CAKMZU010000217.1:3887-6227 GCA_929200485.1 uncultured Gammaproteobacteria bacterium
ACTCAACTCAAGACTTCAAATGATTTTTAATTGTAAAATTATCAACCGAAAAAATATCGATAAAGATGTCGAAATGATCTCTATATCGAATCATGATGATACTCAATATAGCATTAGGACTTATGGTAATGAACTCCACAATCTGGAAGATTTAAACTGGTGGGGCAAAAAGAATGTAGAATCGAATCAACCATTAATAGAAACCCACTCAGAGATAATAAACGAAATATTTAAAAGATTATTTGAGATGAACAATAATAAGGATTTCACTTTTGAGAAGTTGCAAGAATCGCTTGAGGTTTCTAGCAAAAAAATATCTTTAGATTGTGCAGAAACATCCAATTCTGATGGCGAATGGGTCTTTACACCTAAAATATCTGACGACAGTATAATAAACATGAAAAACCAGGGGAAAACAGAACAACTGAATACGCTTCTTAATAGTATGAAGTCTGATTTAAAACAACATATTTGTACAAAATTACCAAAGACTGCTGGCAATGGATATTCCTACTCTAAATTCATATATGATTTCCCAACGAATGAACTCAATATGCCTTATGTAGCCTGGAACGGTGAACCTCTTTCAACCAAAGAAATTATAATAAATAGTATCTATTCCCTAATGGCTGACGATATACATTCAAATACTAACGCCGCTAATGAATTACCCCCTATACGTACGCCATTTGCATTATTTCCCTTGCCAACTATATAAATACAAGAAAAAACCTTCAATTACAGGCAATTTAATCAATACCGTCTTTTCATCCCACACTTTAAACAAGCAATCAAACGCTTCAAGAAATTCATTAAACAGAGAAACCGTTCAGAGAATTTTTTAAAGCATTTGACTGATTTCTTATATGTCAGCGATAACATTGATCAAATTTCATTATTCCAATATGGCCCCAAAGAGTTGATGGCTATATCGGGAATAAAAAGCACAAAAACTTTAGAGAATAAGATAAAACCAGACGAAATTGAACTGGAGAAAGTACAAAGTACTTAACAAGCTATTTGAGGGGGTTGTAAAACGGAAGAATTTATTAAAAAAAATGTTTCGACACCCTGAGTATAGAACCTTGTCAGTGAATATTTGTCATATCATTGTTTTTGTACCCGTGGTGAGTTGAAGTGCTGGATTCCGCTCAATTTATACTTAACAAATCGTTCTTCCAAGCGAATAACGAGTATTTAGCATTGCCCGAGGTCAATCTCTGTTGTGGGGGTACTCATAATTAATTCGATACGAGAAGTCTAAAAATCAGTAGTTTGAATACCAATTTCTCAGTGATTGCAGTGTTTTGTTATACTGGAATCGTATTTAAAATGTGAATTTGCTTAATTTGTTAGGAAAGGTAGATTTTTATAATTTAATGGTGAAAAATACTTTAGAACTTATTGGTGAAATGGACAAAAACGGTTAACGCGGTGTCAATCTCGATGAGCTTGCATCTTTTATGTTAAAAATCCGTAATTTTATTCGCTGAACTTTTACAAATCCCTATTTTCTTATCTTTGTTAATTTTTATTAGACTTTTTTAACTAGGGTTATTATTGATGTTTAAAAAAATAAAAATCTTTTCGGTGCTATTGCTGCTTGGTTATCAGTCAATGCCCCATGCTATGTCCTATCAAACATTCCTACAGATGATTTGTAAAGTTTTAGTTGAGAATAACTTGTCTAAAGAACCGCTAAATAATCAAATTTTTTTAAAGAACTATTTCGATACCAATCAAATAGAGAGTCGAGGTTTTCCGGAGGATGTGCAATCACACTTTATTGGCTGGTGCAGCAACCAAAATAGCCTTGAGTATAGTATTATGTGGAAGGATCATGCTCACCAAAGTTCTTCTTCACCCAGGGAACGAATGCTTGATCTAGCTAAGCAGAGTAATATTTCAGCCATGCAACCGCTGACTATCAATATACCTGATATACCTGAATCTTGATATCGTGCAGAAAACATTGGTAGGCTTAATTAAACTAGATTGCTAGCAATTAGGCAGAGTTCAAACGATTCAGGTGACGATTTATAAGAAAATTTTTTTAGTTTTATTACACTGCTGTCCGGTTAAACAAAATCTAATACCAAATCCTCCTGAAACTGACGTGTATTGACTTTGTTTTTGTCAGGAGGGTCGTTAAATAACGCCAATAACGAACAGCGATTTGTGAGGTTAAGGCATACCCTCCGAGCAATCTGCAAGACTACCCTCGTTTGAGGTCTGAGCAGTCGTGAGGCTACTTTATTAACCCTCGCTACCAACTCTGCTCCTCCACCAATTTTTTTGCGTTAGATAAATATAACTTTGCTGTACTTTTAAGGTTTAATT
>CAKMZU010000218.1:0-3929 GCA_929200485.1 uncultured Gammaproteobacteria bacterium
GAAAAGAATGATTTGAAAAAAGTTCTTCAATATAAAAGAAAAGGTAACAAAGTAACCGATGAATCAGGTATAACCCATCCGAACGAAGGTGATGACGAATTTCCCCTTACGGTCGATTCAATTCCCAATGAGATGTATTCTGGGGGGTACTACGATTTTAGAGGAGACGAAGCAAGCGGATTGAAATACGTGAGATTAGATGAGTCGGGTTATAAATTTTTTATTGGACTCAGGGATCTTTGTTTCAATAGCAATATGAACGACCAAGAGAAAATAGAAATGTTAAAGGGAGCGTTCCCATCTGAAAAAGATGAACCCCTTCCAAGCAAGTATTCGATATATAGAGAATTTAACGAGCGCTACAATCAGGGACAATTTGATAATACGAACAATGAAGGTTCTCCAGATCTTTCAAACAAGTGAAGATAGAAAAGGTATGCCGATTACTTATTGCTTCAACTGATTTGTCAGAGAAATCCTTCCTGTTGACAAATCATTGATGATATTTTTATTTGCAAGAGACAGGTTGTTTCAGAAGTTGATTGTAGCGATGAATCGTCTCTTTTAGTCCGTAGTCCATCGCTTCAAGTGTTAATGCATGGCCAATGGATACTTCTTTAAGATTTGGCAGGGTCGCCATCAGCTTAATATTCCCAAGATTTAAATCATGGCCTGCATTAATGTCTAACCCGCATTCATGTGCTAATAGTGCGGCTTTGCGATAAGTTTCGAAATTTACCTCCGGATTTTCAGCATAAGGCCCTGTGTAAAGCTCTATCCTGTCAGCGCCTATCGCTTTCGCTAAGGGAATTTGTTCAGGATCTGCATCCATGAACAAACTCACTCTGCAGCCAAGCGACTTGATCTCTGCGATAAGCTCGGCAAGTGCGCTGGTGTCCTGAGCTAAATCGAAGCCATGATCCGAGGTTTTTTGCTGGTGACTATCCGGTACCAGCGTACATTGATCGGGTTTGACTTTACGGACAATGTTCATAAACCCTGGGTAATCACTGACATTATCATCCGTTGATGCACAGAACTGAGCCAAAGGATTCCCTTCGATATTAAATTCGACGCCCAGGTTAGCGCCGGCTAAATCAAAACAGTCCTGCGCACGAATGTGTCGCTGATCAGGTCTTGGGTGAACCGTGATCCCTTTTGCCCCAAAACTGACACATTTTTTAGCATAACTAACAAGATCAGGGTTGTTGCCTGGTCTTGAGTTACGAATCAAGGCCACTTTATTGATGTTAATACTGAGAGCGACCATCTGTCATTCCTAGTTAATGCGAGTGATTTTGGTGATTTTAACAGGTGTTTTCGGTACGTCCTGATACATGCCAACTTTGCCAGTCGGTCGGTTGGCCAGCTGCTCGATAACATACATACCATTGGTGACTTTACCAAAAACGGCATAGCCTTTTTGGGTGGCGGATTTATCCAGATTTTTGTTGTCCTTGAGGTTAATGAAAAACTGACTGGTCGCAGTATCAGGGGCACTCAATCTGGCCATGGATAATGTGCCTTTGAGATTTTTTAACATGTTGGTCGATTCATTCTTAATGGGCTTTTCGGTTTTCTTTTGGTGCATCTTGGCATCGAATCCACCGCCTTGAATCACAAAGCCTGGGATGACGCGATGAAATATTGTGCCGACATAAAAGCCTGAATCAATGTAATCGGTAAAGTTTTTTACGGTGACAGGGGCAACATCCGCAAAGAGTTCTACAGTGAAATTACCGGTTGTGGTATCGATTTGATAAATCGGGTTTGGCTGCGGAGCAGGTTTATGGGCTGTTTTTTCAGGTTTTACTGACTTTTGGGTCGATGCTTGCGCGTTAAGCATCAAGCACAGTAAAAGACTGGAAACTACAACGAAAGCTTTGTTCATAGGGTTATCTCCACTCCGAGCGTTTTTTACGGCGGCTAACGAGCCATTGAAGGAAAAAGGCTAATAGTATGCCAAAGGTTAAGACAGTTGCGCCCATAATAAAGTCATTATTTTTTAATTCACTTTTTAGACGCTCATTTTCGATGGTTAATGCATCGATTTTTAGTTGACGGTTATCGTTTGCAACTAATTGCTTTTGATAGTCAGCTTCCATTTTTATGGCGTTTTCAGAGAGTTTTCTCAAATTGTCATGCTTCGCCTGGATTTGATCTAACTTGGCTGTTTGTTGTTCAAGTGAATTTTTTAGGCTGGCATTTTCTTTTTCAAAACGTAACAGCTTCTCGCCAGCTGGGCCAAGATCGGCTTTTAAGGTGGCGATTTGTTTGTTAGCGGCTTTTAGCTTGTGTGCACTTGTTGGCTCTTTAACCAAATATTGGGTTGGAATCCAGCCAGTTTGGCCATTGTTGAATTCAATTTCACTCCAACCCGTTTCTTCATTTTGCAGTAGTACCTTGATTTGAGTGCCACTTTTTAAGCCTTTATGAAGAATACGGTGTTGGTGGGATTCACCAGAGCGAACAGGGACATGTAGCGTGTCCCGAATATAGTAATTGTCGTCACTTTCTGCAAAACCTGTTGTGTTAAACGCTATTAATAGAGGCAGAGATAGCAGTGTGAAAGATAAAAGGGATAAAAAACGACTCGTCACAATATATCCTTAGCAATATTGATGTTTGATCCATTTAAAAAAGTGTAAAAAATTAAAAAACTTTTTTATAGGGTTTAATTGTCACTGATTGAAAAATGCCTTCCGAGGTGTAAGGATCATCATTCAACCAATCGGTTGCGGCTTGTTCAGATTCAAACTGAGCAATGATGAGTGAACCAGTAAAGCCAGCATCGCCGGGGTTTTCTGCTGGAATGGCAGGTAAAGGCCCGGCGGTTAACAAGCGACCTTCATCCCTAAGCGCTTGCAGTCTTTCCAGGTGTTCAGCACGAACTTTTTGCCTAAGTGGGAGGCTATTTCCCACATCCTCACAAATTAGTGCGAAATACATTATTTTTTATCCAGATTTTTTAAATGGGGGGCGATAATTACGCCTGTGATAATTGTGATGATCAAGGTGAAGCCAATAGAACTGTAGAGTTTATAGCTTACCCAGAATGATTCACTGAAAGAGTAGGCAACAATGAGGTTCAAACCGCCGACAATAATAAAGTTAGCAATCCACAGTCGGTTGAGTTTATGCCAAATATTGGAAGGCAACTCAATTTGACCGCCGAGCATTTTTTCCATTAACGTTTTTTTGTCCATGAAATAGGGCACAACAAGAAATGCAATAGCCAAAGCCCAGTTAAAGAGCGTGGGCTTCCACATGATAAATTTATTGTTGTGAAGCACTAAAGTCAGACCTCCAGTCACAAAAATGACAACCGCAAGAAGTATTAAGCGCTTTTCGAGTTTTTTGGTGGCTAAAAAGGTGATTAATAAATGCACGGCTGTGGCGGCCATTAATACACCGGTTGCGGTATAGATATTGCCGGTTTCAAAGGTATGACCCAGGATGTCGATTGAGTAGCCTTTAAAGTAGTAAGCGAGAAAAAATAAAACAACTGGGATGATTTCAAAAAACTGTTGCATAGATAAATTCTTAATTTGTCTTCAAAAATGAAAATTTTCTCTCTGTTATTCACAAAGATCGCCCCCTATAATAGCGCATATGAAATTTGATTTGCACTCACACTCCGACGCATCTGATGGAAAATTGACGCCAGAGGCGATGCTTGATCTCGCAGCATCAGAAAATCTGGCACTTTTCGCTCTGACAGATCATGATACGATCAATGGTTTTTTAACCATTGACGCCCTGAAACAGGCTCGAGCACCCGAATTGACTTTGGTGTCAGGTATTGAATTCTCAAGCCAGTGGTGCGGCGCGGGGATTCATGTTGTTGGGTTAGATTTTGATCCGACTCACCCGGTTTTACAAAAAGGGATTGAAGCGCAAGGCAAAAGGCGAGCAGCGCGCGCGGTGAC
>CAKMZU010000218.1:3939-5441 GCA_929200485.1 uncultured Gammaproteobacteria bacterium
TGACAATCGGCAAAAAGCTTGAAAAAATGGGTATGCCCAATATGCTTGAAAAGGCATTGGAATTGAGCGGTAGTGCTGAAAAAGTGGGCCGACCTCACTTTGCTAGCGCCATGCTTGAGGCAGGTTTTGTTAATTCGATGGATAAAGCGTTTAAACAATATTTAGGTAATGGCAAAGCTTGCGATATAAAAAGTGTTTGGCCTGATATGTCTGAAGTGATTGAATGGATTACTCAATCCGGTGGCGTCCCCGTTTTAGCTCATCCGTTAAAATATAAAATGACGCGCAGTAAACGAGAACGTTTATTGACGGCCTTTAAAGCCGCTGGGGGAATGGCGGTTGAAGTCACGGAGAAACCCAAAGACCCCTCGCATCAATCACACTTGCTGGGGCTTTGCGAAAGCTTACATCTGGCAGGCTCAGGTGGATCTGATTTTCATGGATACAAAGACAGTTATTTAGCCTTAGGGCAAGTTTCGCCCATTCCTTCAAAGTTGACGCCAGTATGGCGATTGTTTAAACACACGCAACTCACACCGCATTAAAAGGTTAGGGGCATTGTATGGCATTATTTTTCCAAATTCATGATACGCATCCGCAGCTGCGATTAATCAGACAAGTGGTGGACGTCATCGAGAAAGGCGGAGTGATTGTCTATCCGACGGACTCGGGTTATGCGCTTGGTTGTAGTTTGGGAGAAAAACAGGCGCTTGAGCGGATCAGGCGGATACGTAACCTGGATGAAAAGCATCATTTTACTCTTGTTTGTCAAGATTTGAGTGAAATCAGCGCTTATGCCAAAGTGGATAATGCCAATTATCGGTTATTGAAATCGCATACGCCAGGCCCCTATACCTTCATTCTTAAAGGCACGAAAGAAGTCCCTAATCGTTTATTGCAAGCCAAGCGAAAAACAGTCGGGTTTCGCGCGCCTGATAATGTGATAGCCCGAGCTATCTTAGCGGAGCTTGGCGCACCGTTGATGTCGGTTTCTTTGATTTTGCCTGGCGATGAGCAGCCAGTAATCGACCCTTATGAAATGAAAGATCGATTAGACGCCTCAGTTGATTTAATTATCGATGGCGGCTACGCCGGTATGGAACCCACCAGTGTTATTGACATATCAGAAGACACGCCAATACTTATTCGTAAAGGCTTAGGGGATGTAAGTGCATTTGTTGATTGATCAAGTGTTAGCGGAGGCTACTGACTATGTCAGATGAAAAAATGTCTGACGAGAGGTTGCCTGAAGAGTCAGCTTCAGATCAAACCACTCAAACTCAGCCGGTTCAGGGTGAGCTACCACTTGCGGTTGTTAAAGGCGAGCCCTACAGTGATGTCCCAAAAGATTTGTATATCCCGCCAGAAGCCCTTCGTATTTTTCTCGAGACCTTTGAAGGCCCTTTAGACTTATTGCTCTATCTAATAAAAAGACAAAATATCGATATTCTTGAGATCGATGTTTTTACCATCACACATCAATATGTTCAGTATGTTGAAAT
>CAKMZU010000218.1:5451-5896 GCA_929200485.1 uncultured Gammaproteobacteria bacterium
TGCCATGAATTTTGAGTTGGCTGCAGAATACCTTGTGATGGCAGCCATGTTGGCTGAAATTAAATCCCGGATGTTATTGCCAAGACAAGAAATCGATGAAGAAGATGAAGAGGATCCAAGAGCGGCGTTGATTCGACGACTCCAACAATACGAGCGCTTTAAAAAAGCGGCAATGGATTTAGATGCGGTACCAAGAGAAGATCGTGATTTCTTTACGGTGAAAGTTGAGCCGCCTGAGATTCCGCAAGAAAAAGTCTACGCTGATTTGAGTGTGGATGAGTTGCTGAATGCCTTTAGTGATGTACTCAAGCGTGCTGATATGTTTGAAAGTCATCAGGTCGAGATGGAGAAACTGTCTACTCGTGAAAAAATGACGGATGTATTATCGCAATTACAGGGCAAAAAATTTATGCCATTTGTTGCATTATTTAAAGAAGGTGAAGGG
>CAKMZU010000218.1:5906-6203 GCA_929200485.1 uncultured Gammaproteobacteria bacterium
TTGGGTGTGGTCGTCACCTTTCTCGCCATAATGGAATTAGTCAAGGAATCCATGATAGATATCGTCCAAACGGAAAGTTTTGGGCCTATTCATGTTAAGGCAAAATCAGCATGACAGATGAACAACCAATAGAACAACCACAAAAAGAGTCGACAGCAGACGAGCAAGTGGTCGATCGCTTGGATGAAGTAACTACAGATCCAATAGTGGTGGACGAACAAGAAGTGGTGGATGAACAAGCCGTGGTGGATGAACAAGCCGTGGTGGATGAACAAGCCGTGGTGGATGAACAAGCCG
>CAKMZU010000219.1:0-587 GCA_929200485.1 uncultured Gammaproteobacteria bacterium
GTGCGAATTTACTGACTACGCTAGCTGAAATAAAGGAAGTTACTGATCAATTATTACTAGGCAGCCCTGTATGGACCCCTGATTGTAAGCCTTGAAGTCTGGTTTGTTGGGAACTATTTTTCTGAGGAGTCACTCTGATGGCGGTAGTGGATATTTAAAGGTGAAAGGTGAAAGGTGAAAGGTGAAAGGTGAAAGGTGAAAGGTGAAAGGTGAAAGTAATATATTTAAGCCTATTTTTTTTTAGTTCGGTTGCTTTTTCAGGGTTATCATCAACCCCGGTTCAGCCTACTAACCTGCAATACTCTCCTTATGTTTGGATTACTTATTTCGCTAGCCAATTTTTCGCTCCAGTTCCTAAAAAAGATTTGGCTGAAAAAACACAGACTCAAATTCTTAATATGCTTTATCCTGGAAACGAAGAAAATGCAAAAAAGCTATTCAACCAAAAGCTCGAGTTTAAAACAGTAGATTATGGCTATAGCAATGAAACCAACTACGGGATTTTCGCCAAAGAAACAATAGATGAAGGCGAAGTCGTTGGCATTTATTCAGGTGCAACATTTTTAATAAAACACCCTGTTTTGGAT
>CAKMZU010000219.1:597-6203 GCA_929200485.1 uncultured Gammaproteobacteria bacterium
CTGTTGTGGATGTGCTTCTGAAAAAGACTCCAGAAGAATTGTCTGAAATCCCGCCAAATGCAATCAGAGGAATTCTAGCCGCTGAAGACTATTTCGCCTACTGTACTTATTTGCTCAACCAGTATGAGAAGTTGGACGGCTCTACTCACAGGTCGCCCATGAAATACACTTATCAATTGCATGGTTATGATGATGCAATCTTACGAGTAATACCATGTGGAGGTATCCATACCCCAATGCATTTTGTCAATTCATGTAATGACGATGGTCAAGAAAACGTGAAGATTAAATCTTTTGACTTAGGCGAAGACAAAAAAGCAGACATGCGTAGATTTATTTCATGCTATGTATCCAAAAAAGTTATTAATCCCGGAGAGGAGATTTTAGATGACTACATGACGCGTACTGAATATCGCGATAGTTTTTTTGAAACCATAGAAGACGAAAAAAAAACAATCGAAACGAATTTAAAATACAGCCAGGGTGCAGTAGCCAATTTTAATTTGAAACTTCCGAAAAAAAAACAGGTTGATGTCGAATATGCCGCTCATCTTTTTTATATAGAAAAAATGAAACCAGAAAATAAAACCTTGAAGCAATCAGAGAAGAAATCAAAGAAAAAATCAACAAAGAAATGAATCCCACATATTAAAAAGGTTTTACTTGAAGGACTTTTGCGTATAAAAATCGATGTGGCGTTAATGCTATTTTTCAAACGTTAAAGCAGCTTTAGAGATGCCCTTTAGTTTGAGGTTGCTTATTTTTGTTATTCTGGTTCAACCAAAATGGTGAGGGTGTCAGTGTAGGTTCCACCGGGTTTCCCTGTTGTATTTGCTGCAGGTACTCTTATCCTAAGCTCTGTGTTTGTGCCGCCTCCGCAGTCTTTAATGGCTGATCCTGCGAAGCCTTTTTTTGCTCTCCCGTGCTTTACATTTTTAAAACCGGCTTGTTGCTTGTAAGCCACTTTGTAATCAATCACTTCATCATTGATATTCTTTAAGCGAAAGCTATTTGCACTGGCACCATTAAGGCTCGTTGAGGTAATTGTCACACCGCCGCTGTTATTGCGAAAAATACAAAAACTATCCTTTGCAACGATATTTTGGTTGTATTCACCTCTCATATAAATATCATCCAGGCCTGAAATTTGTACTAATTCGGGCAGTGTCACTTGAAAGCTTTGAAAATCGGCATATTCGCCGCCTGCAGATTGAAGGGCATCGACCTCAAAAGTGCTACTGTAGGTGCCAGCCGGTGCGGTTTGTAATGCCGATTCAGAAATAATGACTTTTATTCTAACGTTGGCATTTGGCTCGCCGCATCCGATTGCCCCTGGAACTAGGCCTGTAACGAAGCCGGTTATGCTGTTATCTTTCATCAGCCAACTACTGCCGTTATTATGACTCCATGTAAAACTCACGGGAAGGGTTGCATTACTGGTGCTGTGTTCCAGAAAGAAATTACCGCTATTATCGCTACTGTCTCCACTGACACCTTGTAGCGCGACATCATAGGATCGAATTATTGGGTTCGCCAATGGTCCTGAATAAGAAATAACACAATAATCATCAAACCCTGATACACCGCTGGTTACGCCATCCCACTCATTGATCGTAATATCATCAAGATTTTCAATCCGGATGTCGGCATGAATACCCGCTGTCATAAACGTTATGAAAACAAAAATCAGGCTTGATAGCACAGCGGTTGATTGACCTGTTTTTTTATTCACAACGTAGTGTCCCTAGCCGAGCTATTTGATTTTTAGCTGTGTAATCAGGTACGCTCACCTGGCAGTCGCCTTTCTTGCTTCGGATCGTCAGTTCGTCTGTTGATGTGCTCATTTCCGCTTGGAAGAACCCGTACTCGTCTGTTATTGCGAGACCTTCTACACCTTCGATTAAGGCATTTTTAATCGGGTTAGCCTCTTTGTCGAGAATTCTACCAAAGACGACATCCACTTTTTTGATGCGATATTTTAAACGTGCGACATTTCCGGGGTAGAGTGTCACTTGATCTTCACGCTGTGAGTAAGATAACAAGTCTGTACCGGTATCATTGATGCTGATGTTGTAGCTTTCAAATGGCTTTAAACTGACGACGGTGGATTTACCGCTAACGGCATAAGCACGTTTCCCACCGTCAACGAATACGTCGACGGAGGATTGCTTGTGAGGAGATTCAATATCAATAATAACGGCTGATTGATTGTTTTCATTACCACCAATAACCAGCCCTTCACTATCACCAATAATGGTTGTGCTGAGGCCGGCACTGTAGCCTGTGGTGGTGCCGCTGCCGGCAGAATGCGATTGATCCACTGAGGCTGATAGCCGTCCATATCGCGACTCCCATTTAGCCCCTGCATCCGCTTGTTGTTGCTCATGGCCACTTTGCACGTTGAGATTTAGATCAAGATCACTGACAAGCAGCTCTTGATCATTCCAGTTGATACTGCCTGTGGTGCTGTGTCGCTCTTCCCCTCCTTCGACTTGCTGCTGCGTACTGGTAACACGGTATTGCGTGCGGCCGGTGGAAAAATTAAGTGATACCCGCAGCAATGCCTGCCATATAGCGTCTTGTTTTGTTACTTCAATATTGGAGTTCAAATAGGTTTTATCATCAAATTTATAGCGTGGAAAGTTGACGCTGGCCGTGTGGCTTGTGGTTGTGCTGACATCGTTAGCGAGGTAGCGGCTTTCAAAGCTTATGCGGCCAGAGTAAAACGGGTGAGAAAGTCGGATGCTGCCTTGTTCACTATTAGCGTCGCCAAGGAGATAGATATCATTGTCATCTCTAACTGGGTCTGACAAATCTATTTTTCGATAGTCAGCACTGATAAGAAGATCCCGCCATCGTGTATTGAAATTGCCAAAGAAGCCTGTGTCATGGTTCTCGGTATAGGCAATATTCATATCCAAATCGAAATAGGGGTTCAGGTGATAAAATCCAGCTTCTAGCATTTTGTCTGTTTCTGTCAGTGCCAGATTGGCGTCAAGGGCTAGGCCATCGGTCACTCGGCTGGCATAACCGCCGCGTAAAAGAACATCATCCATCGCATTCAGGCTATTATTGCCTGATGTGTTGGATTCCATTATGCGCCCCCCTTCAATAAAAAACAGGTCTTGGTCTGACGGAGGCATTTGACCGCTTTTGCGATAAAAACGTTGTTCTTCTCTAACCAATCGGTCACCTTCGTAAATTCGCAACGTGATATAATACGCACCGCCTTCAAGTGATTGGGTATCGAGTGATTGGTTGCCGGCATCGTAAATATCCGAGCTGACAAGTCTGTCGTCTTTGTAAATTTCTATACGGCTACGACTCGATAGAAATATATTTAAAGGGCTGCCCTCAGAAAAATCCAGATCATTACGCGTATCGAGCGTCGAGGCAAATCGAGCGCCGGCGATTTGCAGGTTCGGTAAAAATACCGAGCGTTGATTGTTTGTTTGTAGCAACCCCAACTGATAGGAGCGCCCAGCATAGTCGTGTTCATAGGCTAGGGTATCAATGGCAAAATCATTGGTTTTCGAAATATTGCTTAACATACGAATGCGAGATTCTTTAAAACCCAGCAGTGTATGGCCGTTAATGCTGTAATTATCCGAACTTCCCTCAGGTTTGGAGATGTTCGCAGACAAGCCATGAATGAATGATAAGCCGCTATCGGATGGTGGTAAGAATTTAGGGATGTTGAGCGTTTGTACATGAAGCTCTGAGGCTGCCACAAAGACATCAACGCGATACCTGGACTCATCAAAAATAACGGCGGCAATCTCGGGATTAAGTTTGCCGCAATCGGTGCTGAATGTGTTTTGGCACACAGCATAAGCGTGAGAGTTTAATTTGCCTGTAAAGTGTTGAGTCAGCCGTTCACGATCGATAACCTGTGGTATCAAATTGGTTAATGTTTGCGGCTGTAAAAAAGTGATTTCACCTGGGCTATAGGTTGCCATTAACGAACCTACATATTGACCGCCATAATAAACATCGACTTCGGTGGTTTGCGGCTCCAACAAATATTCAAAACCGGGCGGTGGCTTACTGAGTTTTTTTTGGGAGGGTGTCAGTGTTTTTGGCGTATTCGTATTGCCTTTGTCTACCTCTATTGCAGGGAATTGCTGTCCTTGGTTTTCTGCGCAGTAGGCTGGTGCGGATAAAAAAAGGGTCGGCACCATCAGACTGATAAGAAAAAAAACAGGGACACTTGCGATTTGTAAAAGGCAGTGTCGATTTACCACGGCAGCTCTAACTTAAGCACTATGAAATGGCTATTCGTTAATAAGAAAAAGAAAGAAAAAGCCGATAGTCAATCGGCTTGTATGTGAGTTGTCATTAGTCAGGGCTAACAACAAGCACTAGCGTATCGGAATAACCGCCTGATGGCCGTGATTCCAGATCTGATGCAAGCACTGTTGCCGCCAGGGTTGCGTTATTGTTGGAGTCACAATCATAGTCTGTACCATTTGCCGTGAAGCTATCTGTTGATTCGGTACCGTTAAGTAGTGTTTTTTCGCCATCACCTCCATTCATGGTCAGAGTGTAGGGAAGGGTGTTTGTTAAGGTTTCATGTTTCATTGCGAAGGCTTGGCCAGTTCCATGCGTGGAGGTGGTTTCGATTGTGTATGTGCCGGCTTCAGCATTGCTGTATACACAAAAAGATTCAGTGGCGGTTGCATTCGCATCAGGTGTGACGGTTTCAAAATCGATATCAGTAAGTGAAGAGATTTGAATCACCTTACTCAAGTTGAGGATGACATCAATCTCACCTTGTGACGTAGCACCAAGTGTTCCTTGTGTTACTGATAAAACAGGGGTTGCTGCCAAGCCCATAGAGGCGACTAGCGCGATACTTAAAGCGTGTTTTTTTTTCATAATGCAATCCTTGTTGAGAAAACCAAACCTTGTCTTCAAGCATTCTATTTTTTTTATCTGTTTCAAGACGGTTGGTTTCATCGGTGTTAGATATCTGTCTTAAGAGCGTTTTGATATTTTTTTGTTTGAAGAGAAAGATAATTTCTTCAATCGTTCAGATTAAAATATGCATAGGTCTTATTGGTTACAATGTTGAAAAAGGTATTTTGTGATTGACTACGAATTTAGTTAAGTGATTTCTTAGTAGTTGTAAACTCTATCACTTAAAGAAGTGATTTTTTATTTTCATCCTTAATTGTTGAAGTTGACAGGTTTGATCTATGCTTTAAAAGAGCGTGATATGTTTCACGTTTTATTTGAGGTTGTTTGTTAGCTTATTTTTTTGCTCTTCGCAATCCAGGGATGAAAAATTAAAGCCATGCTGCTCGATGTCGGGTTTTTGGTTAAAAATACTTGCCGATTTAAAGCAAAGATATGGGTTATGATAATATTCATGCTCTTTGTTACGCGCGTCTTCGCTGAACCCGATACGGCAAAAATAACGGTTAAATTAACCCTTCCTCCAACTATAAAGGCTTTTATAAAAAAACCTTCGGATACTCTTAGGGGAGCAGAAGATAAAAAGTTCCCGTTTTTAGCAGGCGGCGCCTTATCAAATGGAGACTTTTCATCGGGTAATGGTATATTTTTAAATTCGGCTTCCCTTACGACAGCAGTTGTAACTAAAG
>CAKMZU010000220.1:0-3264 GCA_929200485.1 uncultured Gammaproteobacteria bacterium
TCTTTATCCACTAATTCCTGACAGTCTTTAGCATAAATATCGCCCCGCTTACTTTGACGATAGGGGCCAAAATCACCCCCAACGTCCGGACCCTCATCCCAGTTAAGCCCAAGCCATTTAAGCGAATCATAAATAGCCTGTTCCGATTCTGGTGTACTTCTTACCCTATCAGTATCTTCAATACGGAGAATAAATTTACCGTTTGCCTTTTTTGCAAAGCATAAATTAAATAAGGCTATATAAGCTGTGCCTACATGAGGGTCACCTGTAGGGGAAGGTGCGATGCGGGTTCTTACTGCACTCATAAAACTATCTCTTCAACAAAAACTGCTTATTATAACCGTCCCCTGATGAAAATATAGTGGGATGAAATGCCTCTAAAAAATCAAACCTTGTATTGCGACAAAAACGCTGAATTCTCTGCGACAGAAACCCTTTATAAAACATAAGATGAACAGAAAAAGAAGAGATTCATTCAAAATGAATAAAGGAAAGTGGACTTGTACAGAAAAATCCAACATCAAAACCCAAGCTGGGATGAAAAAATATAGCCCGTCTAGGTTGACTCACCTTGATAGCTTTTTATATCTGTAATAACAGAAGACAGCTTCTCATGGAAGCGCTCATCGGCATCCACTAGCTCAACTTCACCGAGAAGCACTTTATCCAGCAACTCGTCCCGATGCTCATCCATTACAGTCAACCCATCGTGATCAATAAATACAAATCGCTTAGTGGCCGTGAACTTAACAGCTAGTTTAGCATGTACCGGTTGCGCTTTTTCCGAACGGATAATAATGCGCGCCCCTTGAGAAAGTGAATCCAACGCCAATCGAGTTTGCCTGAGAAAAGAAGTGGTAACCTTTGACTTAATCTCATCTAATTTTGTTGATGGTGATTCATTCTCAACTGAAGAATTCATCTTAAGGTTTTCTTCTTTTGCTTCCATCTTCACGCTGGAATCATTTTGAGAAGCATCACTAATAACCTCAGGGAATGTTTCCTGGAATGCCCGTGTATCCCGTTTTTGGTTTACAGCAGGTGTTTTGATTTGAACTTTTGTTTGTTTCACATATTGTTGAGTCGTTGGTTTAACTTCCTGATCAACAACAGGCTGCTCAGATACTTTTTGCCGTTCATTCAAACTTCTTATTTTTGCTTTGGGCTGAGTCACGACATCCGGCTTTTGATGTGCCGATGGATTATCCTTATCCTGTTGATTCAATATCACATCTGACGCAAGATTCACTTCCTGAGATTCTTGCCGAACAGGCGTTGATTCAATCACATCTATTGGCTCTATAGGCTTAGTTATTTTGCCTTCTAAAGGTATCACTTCCTCTGGGTGCTCAATGGTCCTAGTAGCACGCTCTTGTTCAGCAATCACCTCGGCCTTGGCCCTTGCTTGCATTTGTGCCTCATAGCGTTCATAAAAATCTGTGAGGATCTGATCAATGGCTTTTGAATAAAGTGGAATACATACACCCGTGCTTTTCAAAGGCGTCAATTTCCCTTCTTTAAGAAAATCAGCAAAATGATTTTGATCAAGACTGACAGTTTTTTGGCCTAGCATATTGATAAATACATACTGACTGTAATCAACAAGCTTGATCGATAAATATACACGCTGAACCTGATTATTCTGCTCAAGCAAGAACCACTGACCTTCTTCAAACGTTTTGATGCGATGGATATATTCATCATGCTCATCAACGTCTGTTGACAAGCTATCACTAAGAGAAAAGGGTAATTCTACCGAAATTAAACTATCGATTCGTTGACCTTGGCTTAATTGATAAAAATCATACTTCAAAGTATCAAGCCACTTATCAATCGCGTCATTATGGATATTCAATTCAACTAACACATTGCCAATTTCTTCAGGCAGCTGTTGAAGTAAAATTTGCCGACGATTATCTATTTTTTCTACTGGCTGATAGAGATCAACCAAGGTGACTAATAACTTGGAAAATCGTAACCAATGCTGTGACTGCTCACCCTCTATAACTAAAAGCAGTTTCAACTCATCAACCACATGCTCCAACAACACATCCAGGACATCCGGTGGCAGGAACTTCCCTTCAAAGCTATTAATAAAAAAGCGCTGAACCATCTTTTTCGCTTGCTGTGCTTTAAGATGACCTTCTTCCGTTGCCAGCATTCGTTCAGCAATTAAAAAGAAACGCTGAGTTAAAACATTAAGCTCTTTTTCGGCTTGCTTCATTAAGTTCTGATAACTTTTAACATCATTCCAGGGTGTTTTTTTAACAGCAGAAACCAGTTTTTCAACGTAATCATAAATGGGCTTTAATACTTTGCCGAATTTGGCATCAAACCCAAGCAAATTATCATGAATAAAATCCACAAGCTGTTTTAAGGGGTGATTTGAAAGAAGAAATTGTTTTTCAACCAAAGAGTTGATTAATAAGTGATTACGACACTGGGACAAAAGATGTGAAAGTGGATGATCAAGCTGACTGACGGATTCTAACTCTTCAAGTGCCATCATGTTAAACTGCATTTCAGCCCGCTCTATCGGATTTATGTCCAACCCTGATTTCGTTTCAAGCGCTTGGATTAACAATTCACTCTTTTCACCGCACCATCTATCTTGATTTTTAATTAAACGATAAAGACAGTTAGCCAACTGCTGTTTGTCTTTGCTATCTAAACGCTGCTCAGTATTATCCTGTGCGGTTAAAAAATGCGTTGAAAGAGCCAAATCAAACTGTGCGCTATCGCCTTCAATGATTTTATTCTTATCAACTAACATAGTTTACTCTCATTCGGTTGATAACATCCTTGCCCTAGACCTGCTAACATTCCCTAAAAGGTTAGCATCTGACAAAAATTGACCGTTCCAGTATGGAGTATAAAATTTCATTTAGGCAATGAATTGTCCATTACAAATACCTAAACTTGCATCAAGCCACAAAATATAAATACACTTAAAACCACTAAGCCAAAATGGCAATTAAAAATTGCTTTTAATAACTTAAACGCAATCAATATTTCCATACAACTGTAAAATATCGTCAGTCATGACTTGTGAAAATAGTACGACTGGTTCACAATCGATCGATTAATAAATCACAGGCATACGAATGAAACCTAAATCTGCCTTAATGACGCTTTTTCTTTTTTTGTTACTGCCCTTGCTTATCCAGTGCAGCAACACTCGAATAGAGCAACTTTGGCAATCACCTGCCTTTTCAAAAAAACAATTTAATAATGTTTTGGTCATGGGGGTATCACCCAGCCAGG
>CAKMZU010000220.1:3274-4511 GCA_929200485.1 uncultured Gammaproteobacteria bacterium
GTGCTAGCCGATGACTACCTTAATCGACAAAAAGTGAAGGCCTACACCGCAAGCCATAATATAAGCTATGTGGTCGTTTCCTATCAGGTAGGTATTGATATCTCTACCTCCCAAATAACAAGTGAGGACACCATCTATATCAGCGACAGTTCGCCCCCAGCTGAGCCAGGGTTATTGCATGACTTCCCAACCCTTGATAGCTTTTGGAGCCCTGGCTCTTTTGTCACTTTGCGACAAAGCGGCTATGAAAACCGCTCTGTTAAAGCCAAGCTCAGAACCAATGTATTTAAAGTAGATGGCAACAAAAAAGTCTGGTCCGCTGAATCGGTAGCCTTTGATCCAGATTCATTAACGGAAGTTTCAAGAGAAACAGCAAGATTGCTTTTAAAAAACATGAAATGATCTAAAGCCGTCAACTGACCCGTATAGATGTCAGTAAATTGACCTTAAATGTCATTGTACATCTAACTCAAGGTATCCATTATCGATGCGCTAATTGCCTTAAAAACTTTAACTAAGCGAGGCCGCAATGAAAATTGAATTTACTCCGGAGCAGGAGGCACTTCGTCAGGAATTACGTGCCTACTTCGATGAACTAATGACCGACGAACTCAAGGCTGAAGTTGCCGAAGCCGTCGGTGAGGGCGGTGGCCCTCTTTTCTGGAAAGCCATGGAAAAACTCGGTAAAGATGGCTGGATCGGTGTAGGCTGGTCAAAAGAGCTCGGCGGAAAAGGCTTAACAGAAATGGAACAATTCATTTTTGTTGAAGAAGTGATGCGAGCCGGCTTCCCATTCCCATTTTTAACGACTGAATCTGTAGGCCCTATTCTGGCTGAACATGCCACTGGTCGTCTGCGCGACAAGTTGGTGCCAGAAATTTTATCCGGTAAGCTCATCATGGGTATTGGCTACTCTGAGCCATCTGCAGGCACTGACCTTTTATCACTGAAAACTACTGCCAAAAAAGAAGGCAATGAGTGGGTTATTAATGGTCAAAAAATGTGGACCTCCCTAGCCCATCACGCTGATTGGATCTGGCTAGCCGCTAGAACCAACTTCGATCCTGAAGTAAAAAAACATTCAAGAATTTCTATTTTTCTGGTACCGACCGACAGCGAAGGCTACAGCTGCTCACCGGTTCATACCTTGGGTGATGTTAGAACCAATGCGACCTACTATGACAACGTCCGCATCCCTGAGGATCACTTAGTTTGTGAATTAGATATGGGCATGATG
>CAKMZU010000220.1:4521-6174 GCA_929200485.1 uncultured Gammaproteobacteria bacterium
CAGCTAAACCGTGAGCGCTTATCATTGGTTAACGTCGGCGCTTTTGCTCAGCTTTTCAATGATGTCACTGACTTTGCAAAAGAAACTGCTCACCCTGCAGGTGGAAAACTAATTGATCAAGGCTGGGTTCAAGGCAACTTGGCCAAATCTCGTGCTGGACTTGAAGCATTAAAACTGATTTGTTATCGACAAGCCTCAGAAATGACTCGTGGAAATCTACCGATGGAAGATGCTTCTGCTGCCAAAGTCTATGGTACTGAGTTCTTTGTTGAGCTATATCGCCATTTAGGTGAAATTCTAGGCGTTAGTGGCTTGTTAAAGCGTGATTCGAAAGGCGCTGTACTTAATGGTCGACTAGAACAACTTTACCGAACAGCTTCAATTATCACCTTCGGTGGTGGTACAAATGAATTACAACGTGACCTAATTGCTCGTGGCGGTTTAGGTATGCCACGCGCTAAACGATAGGAGAAGACGCATGGATTTCTCATTTAACGAAACGCAAAACGAAGTTAAAGAACTCGCCAATAAAATCCTGACGGACATGGTCACCGTTGATCGCTTAAATGCCATTGATGAGCAAGATGAGCGCTTTGATAATGAACTTTGGGCTCAATTAGCAGAAGCCGGTCTTTTAGGTGTTGCTTTTAGCGAAGACAATGGCGGCATGGGTTTTGGTTTTACTGAGCTTTGCCTGTTTATCGAAGAAACTGGCCGCACTGTTGCACCAGTGCCTGTGATTCCTGTTATAGTAGGTGCCGCGCTGCCTATCCAACAGTTTGGTGATAAAGCATTAGCCGCTAAACTTCTACCTGAAGTCGCCGCAGGTAATTTAATCATTACATCTGCATTAACTGAGCCATTTAACATCAATGCTGAGAACTGCCAAACCACTGCGACCAAAGTGGGCGACAGTTATCAATTAAATGGCTGTAAAACAGCTGTTGTATTGGCCAACAAAGCAGACAAATTGGTAGTAAGCGCAGATAGCGATGGGGTTACTGGTTTATTCCTTGTCGATAGCAAAGCAGCAGGTATTGAGTTGACAAAGCTTAGCTCAACCAGCTACGAGCCATGGTATGAAGTACAGTTTAATAATACGCCCGCTGAAGAAGTTATCTCAATAGAGCAAGGAGCAGCCACATGGACTACAGAGCGCCTGCAAGCCGCTCTTTGTGCTATGCAAGTCGGTGTTGCTGATAAGTCTATGCGCATCACTGCTGAATTTACCTGTGAGCGCTTTCAGTTTGATGTACCCATTGGTTCATTCCAAGCCGTACAGCACAGAGCCGCGGACTGTTTTATTGATGTGACTTGCCTACAGCTAACCACTTACCAAGCCGTTTCTTTATTGGATGCTGATAAAGACGCAACGAATGAAGTCATGATTGCAAAAATCTGGGCAGGCGATACCGGCCACCGTGTCAGTTATGCTGCTCAACACCTTCATGGCGGCACTGGCATCGACAAAGATTATCATTTGTGGCGTTACTGCTTATTCGCCCGCCAAAATGAAATGCTTCTTGGCTCTAGTGCCGAGTTGCTTGGCAAGTTAGGCTCTCGTATTGCTGACGGAAAAGCTTATACTGAATAAGCCCTTCTTCTTTCTCACCCTGCGGGGTGAGATACCCAGCTTTTTCTTCCTAGATTAAA
>CAKMZU010000221.1:0-5284 GCA_929200485.1 uncultured Gammaproteobacteria bacterium
ATTCAGGTGTTGTTGACCCATCCACTTTTAGTTATTTTACTGAAGTTGTTTTTCAGTTTTCTTAATTTTTCTTATTCATTCATAAAAAAACCGATAAATGTCGGCTTTTAAAAATAAGGATGATTTTATAATTTACTAGGCACGTCCATAATCATCTTCAAATCGTATAACATCGTCCTCACCTAAATAGCTACCAGACTGAACCTCAATGATTTCAAGGCTGATATTGCCGGGATTCTTTAAACGATGCTTCACACCAATAGGGATATAGGCAGATTGATTCTCTGATAAAAGAATCTCATCATCGCCACGAGTAACGATTGCCGTACCTTTAACCACAATCCAATGTTCCGCTCGATGGTGATGCATCTGCAGAGATAATTCCTCGCCCGGGTTAACAACAATACGTTTTACTTGAAAACGATTACCCGCATCAATAGAGTCATAATAGCCCCAAGGCCTTAATACTTTTCGATGAAGCTCGGTTTCTGATCGACTACTCTCTTTAAGCTTGGCAACAATCTTCTTAACATCTTGCACTTGATCTTTATTTGCCAGCAATGTTGCATCGTCCGTTTCAACTAAAACGACATTTTCAACACCAATCACAGCAATCAGATTTTTTTCACTTTGAATATAATTGTTTTTACTATTGATAAAGGCGACATCCCCACGAGAAACGTTACCACTTTCATCCTTATCAGATATTTCCCAAAGTGCGGACCAACTACCGATATCAGTCCAACCGCTATCTAATGAAACAACGACCCCTTTTTTGGTTTTTTCCATCACGGCATAATCAATAGAATCATTTTTACATTCCTGGAAACTTTCCAGATCAATATGGAGATAGTTGTCGATATGTTTTGATGCTTTAAAGGCTTTTTCACATTGTTCAAACATATCTGGTTCATAATGCTTTAACTCATCAAGATAGAGTTGCGCTTTAACCACAAACATACCGCTATTCCAAAAATAATCGCCACTTTGCACATAACTTTCCACAGCTGATTTTTCAGGTTTTTCGATAAATTCATCAATAATCTGAACATCGTTTTCTTGATGAGTTTTAATATACCCATAACCGGTTTCCGGCTGATTAGGCTTAATTCCAAAGGTCACCACCTTATTTAGCATGGCAAGTTTTTCTGCGCTCTCTAATGCTTTATCAAATGCTTCCTCGTCTTCAATAACATGATCCGCTGGCAATACAAGTAATGTCGTATCTTCATCACCGTCATACAAGGCTTCAAAAGCAGCCAAGGCTACCGCAGGCGCTGTATTTCTCGCTGCAGGTTCCAGAATAATTTTTGGTTTCATTTCACCAATACCTCTAAGTTGATCTGAAACCATATAACCATGACTTTGATTACAGATAATCACAGGTTGCTTATTGGCAATGGCGGATGAGTTAAGCCGTAGGCAAGTATTTTGTAGTAAGGTATATTGTCCATCGCCAGTCAGTGGAAAGAACTGTTTCGGATAGAGACTTCTAGAATACGGCCACAACCGAGTCCCAGAACCACCGGATAAAATTACTGGCTTCATAATGCATTCCCTAGCCTATAGGCTATAGCACTAATTAAATTATGATTTACAAAAGTATCTGCATACTTTTCTGATAAATGAATCAAGTTCGGGCATTTGTGTAGGGCAGAAAGCTTTTCTCCGAATATGCCATGACCGAGATGAGAATTCGACTGAGGAGGTGTCGCAAAAAGAACAATGGCGGGTTGATCCATATCGGGCAATGCATATCCATTGCTTCCTTTATAGGGGTCAACGACAAATAGATTTACTTTTTTATCTAAAACCTGATTAGGTTTCAACAAGACCCGTGATCTCGCCACTTCAGGCACACCTAAAGCGCCAGCCGCCCAGTTTTTGTCTTCGCTTTTGAAATAAACGGTAAAATGATATGAAGAAAACGCTTCTCGCCGATCATGCGCTTGATTGGATTGACTCGCAGGCAAACTAGAGAAGCACTCCAGCGCAAAAGTTGCACAGAAGATAAGTAACATGCATTTTTTTAATACAAAAAATCGCATAAACTTCTCTAAAGAAATGAAAAAAATGGTATAACGACATTTAAGCATAATCGCTATACCAGAGCTTTCAAATAATCTGCGCTTTTTTGTATAAAAATCTAATCTTTAACAACTACATTAATTAGCGATGCTTTTAGAAGCCTATCGAAAAGTTGAGGCCTGCAAATGGGCCACTCAACTCGACATCCGAAACAAAATCATCAATATCGGTTTTTAATGCCATTTGTCGGTAACCACCCTCAAAGTGAATACCCACAATAGGAACAGGGATCTCATAGCCAACCGCTGCAGTCATATCGGAAAAACTATTATCCCCATAGCCGATATAATGCAAATCGGCATAGGCATAAAATCCAGCAAAGTCGCCTAATTTAAACCCCAGATAGCCAAGTGGCAAGACTTGATTAAATTCGATGGATTGGGTTTCTGTCTTATCTGGACTGCTGCCCTTGACACTACCTTTCACCTCAGCATAGCCATCAAACTGCCTGCCGGTTAAACCCAGATTCACATCAAGGTATGGAATGGGTAGTGGAATACCCCAGTAGAGCGTTAAATCGGTATGGCTTAAGTCAATCGAGGCTTCTGTTTTTCCTTCAAACTCTTTGCCTTCAAAAGAAAATATTGCCTCGCTCTCCCCGTCAAGCTTCAGATTGGTATTCGCAATTTTAATATTGGGCAAAAATGGAACTGGGTTTTCAAAAGATGCATGAATATTCATCTTACCGGATGAATCCAAATTCATACCATCCTTCCCAAGGTCGGCTTCATCGACCGTACCTGAGGCTTCAACTTGCCAAAGCGACGCACCGGCTTTGGCAGTAAATAAAATATCCGCTGACGCACCATTTGCCAGCAAGCCAAGCGTTATTATCCAACTTTTTTTCATAATCTTCCTAAAACCTAATAAGTATGACTAAAAAACCAATAGGCTCAATGAATGAATGCCCAAACTGGCCTGAATATTGAGGTACTAGTGTAGAGCGACTTATCCGTTTCGCCACCTTTCATTAGCGAAGGCTTAAACCAGGGCACAGTTTCTTTTGATCAAATACACACCAGCATTAACAAGAATACTTATGTAGCGATTAACCCTTCATTCATCCTATGGTTTTTTTCTAACACGTACTCATCGCTTCAATTCGTAATCCTTCATTTGATCTCTATTTTTAAGCTGAACTTTCCCCAGCCAGAGCAGTCAAAGCTTTGGGTTAATCTGATCATTCCCATTCAATCTAAGAGCAATAGTTAATTAATGCGTGTCGCAACCTTGGCTAATAACGAAAGGAAAGCATCAGATTTGAAGACCTTTGAGGGCTCAAAAAAAGAGATCAGCAAGCAGACTAAAGCTAACTATTTAACCTGAAAGCCTGACCGGTTCTTTTTTACAGCCTCATAATAACTAATCACCACCTTATATAAATGAGGAACGCCATGAAGCGTTTATCAGCATTACTATTACTCTGTTTCTTATGCCTTTTAGGCTTTGCTTTAACAGGCTGTGATGCCGCTCTTCTTCACCCTAAAGGAGCGATAGGAAAAGAAGAGAGAGACCTTATTTATATCGCTGTGGGGTTAATGCTTATTGTGGTATTGCCTGCCATGTTTATGGCGGTTTATTTCTTTTTAAAATACCGAGAAAGCAAAGGTGGAGAGTACGAACCTGAATTTACCCACTCCAGTAAAGTTGAGTGGGTCGTCTGGATGGTACCTATCATCATTATCACAATTTTAGCCTGGATCACCTGGGTCACTACCCACAGCCTCGACCCTTATAAGCCCATTGAACATGACAATCCGCCGATAACCATCCAGGTCATATCCTTAGACTGGAAGTGGTTATTCATTTACCCAGAACAAGGGATTGCTACCGTTAGCGAAATGGCTTTCCCTGTGGATACGCCCATCGCCTTTAAAGTCACCTCAGACACGGTCATGAACTCTTTCTTTATCCCTCGCCTTGGTACACAGATATACACCATGGCAGGGATGCAAACACAGTTACATTTAATTGCTGACAAACCCGGAAATTATAAGGGCATCTCCAGTGGTTATAGCGGCCATGGTTTCTCTGATATGAAATTTACCGCTATCGCCACCAAAAATGATGACGATTTCCAGAGCTGGGTGCAAAAGGTTAAACGCTCGCCCAACAAACTCGCAACGACTGAAGACTTCAATAAGTTGGCCAAACCCTCTTACGGTTACCCCATCACTTATTATTCCTCAGTCAAACCCGGCCTATTTCGAGAAACCATTGATAAATATATGGATCATGCCCCCGTAGACTCAAACCAAGGTGATTCAGAACATATGCATTCAGAAGATGAAAGAAACAACGATGCTATGCATCACTCAGGAGGCCACTAATCATGCTTGGAAAGTTATCGCTTGAGGCCATACCTCACGATCCTATTGTGCTCGTCACTATCTCTGTCGTCGGGATTGTTGGGATTGCACTTCTCGCCTGGGTTACGTTGACTAACAAGTGGGGCTATTTGTTTTCCGAATGGTTTTCCACGGTTGATCATAAAAAAATTGGCATCATGTATATCCTCATGGCCTTTGTCATGTTGTTCCGAGGTTTCTCTGATGCGGTATTAATGCGAACACAACAACTCATTACATCCGGAGGAGGGGAAGGTTTTTTAAACCCTCATCATTACGATCAAATCTTTACAGCGCACGGCGTGATTATGATTTTCTTCGTCGCGATGCCTTTGATCGTAGGCTTCATGAACATAGTGGTCCCCCTACAGATCGGCGCTAGAGACGTCGCCTTCCCCTTCCTTAACAACTTAAGCTTTTGGTTGTTTATCTCGGGGGTTGTTCTGATCAACTTGTCTTTAGGTTTGGGCGAGTTTGCTCAGTGTGGCTGGCTCTGCTATACCCCTTTGTCCGAATTAGAGTACAGTCCAGGGGTTGGGGTTGACTACTGGATATGGAGCCTGCAAATCTCAGGCCTTGGTACATTGCTCAGTGGCGTAAACTTCTTTACCACCATCATTAAAATGCGTGCACCGGGAATGACATTGATGAAAATGCCTATTTTCGTCTGGACCGCACTGTGCTCAAACATTCTTATTCTTGCCGCGTTCCCTATTCTTACTGTATCAATTGCACTGTTAACGCTGGATCGTTACTTCGGCTTCCACTTCTTTACTAATGACGCAGGTGGCAACATGATGATGTATGTCAACCTGATTTGGGCTTGGGGACACCCCGAAGTCTATATC
>CAKMZU010000221.1:5294-6151 GCA_929200485.1 uncultured Gammaproteobacteria bacterium
AAGTTTATATCCTTGTGTTGCCTATTTTCGGTATATTCTCCGAAGTCTTTGCCACTTTCTCTCGTAAATCCATTTTTGGTTATACCACATTGGTATGGGCAACCGGTGTTATTACTTTCTTATCCTTTGTCGTCTGGGTGCACCATTTCTTCACTATGGGTGCCGGGGGCAATGTGAATGCCTTTTTTGGGATAATGACCATGATTATCTCAATCCCTACTGGCGTTAAGATTTTTAACTGGCTGTTTACCATGTACAAAGGGAAAATCGTGGTTAATTCCATGATGCTTTGGAGCATTGGTTTTATTCTTACCTTTGCGATTGGCGGTTTAACTGGCGTATTAATGTCCGTCCCTGCCGCTGACTTCGTGATTCATGGTTCGGTTTTCCTTGTTGCGCATTTCCATAACGTCATTATAGGTGGTGTCGTTTTTGGCTGCTTTGCCGGCATTACTTACTGGTTTCCGAAATCCTTTGGCTTCACGCTTAATGAAAAGTGGGGGATCCGCGCATTCTGGTGCTGGCTCACCGGGTTTATTGTCGCTTTTGCGCCTCTTTATGTGTTAGGACTTATGGGCATGCCCCGCCGTATCAGCCAGAATATTGATGGCGATTTTCACGTTGGCCTGACTTGGGCTGCAGTGGGTGCTGCCATTATTGCACTAGGGGTTGTCTGTCAGGTTATCCAGTTTGTCGTCAGTATCAAGGAACGTGAACAGCATAGAGATCTCACTGGTGATCCTTGGCATGGGCGTACACTCGAATGGGCGACCTCATCCCCCCCGCCATTTTATAACTTCGCTAAAATTCCGCATGTGGATAGCCATGATGCTTGGTGGGATATGAAAATCGCAGGC
>CAKMZU010000222.1:0-767 GCA_929200485.1 uncultured Gammaproteobacteria bacterium
AATGCGAAGGTTGCCGTTAATGTTAGACACCTTAACAAAGCCTTCAACGCAGCTGACAGCCTTGAAGCTAGTGCCCGAAGGGGCATCTATAAAAACATCCGACATCCCTTTTAATTGATGCATTTATTTTAAGAAACAAGGTCAATAGCTTTTTTGACAGAAGCCAAAAGCAATTTTTAGAAGCGCCCTTAATAACCCTTTGGGTTTGAACTCATGGAAACACCTATTTTGGCTGAATACAGAGGTCATCATACTTTAAATTACTTCTTTTTTTCTTCCATTGATTTGTACTACTGTTTGAATCTCATGCCTCCGTTTCTGTTTCTGATTCATTGGAAATGTTTTCTCTTATTAGTTTATTAAATTCTATAAGTTTTTCAGGGTGAATTAAACATATAGGAAAGGGGTCTTCGTTGAAAGGAAATTTTTTATTAAGGTTATTGGTTTTTATTATGGTTTCGCTTGAAATATTCATCATTTTATCTTTTACCTGAGAGCTGAATTTGTTTATAAATATACAATGTAGGTCGGATGTAAATCGAATAGTTTCTAAATCATTTTCGTTATCTTGTTTAGATTTACGTTTTTCCGAACATGAATTTGCTTCATCATATGCGTCTTTATAACACTTAAAAATAGCTTTTTTACTACTTGCATTATCTTCGGATATAATAAATTCAATGATTGAAGCTACTACACCTAACTGAATGGGTAGGTCGTATGGCTGTGCATGTGCATTCTGAAAAATAAATAAATTTAAAGTTGTT
>CAKMZU010000222.1:777-6109 GCA_929200485.1 uncultured Gammaproteobacteria bacterium
AAGTTGTTGTAAATAAAATATTAATTGAGTTTATATATTTCATAATATTAAAAAATTTTCTCTGTGTAGTTGCTGTGTAGTCAACGGTGTCCGTACCTTTTGACTGAACGACATCCATTAAATCAGTGTTATAAAATACAGAGCGCTGATAAATAAAAAAGTTCACCAACTATGGGATTTATTTTAAAAATAGTTTACGCCATTAGAAAGACGATTGGAGCGCAGAATGAACCACAAAAAATAAGTAAAAAAGCTTGACATAGGCAGCAAAAAAATTTCGATATTGTGAATGTCATGGGCAATCTTAGGCGCACTTCCCCTGCAAAGAAAAACACAACGCCTGATGTTATAGGTGAGATTCATCATTTCAACTTTAACCGTCGTACGAGGTGTTCCGATAACACGGGAATAGAGACCGTCTTGTTCGTTGGTTATCGATCGAAAGACATGCTCGATTCTGGCACGGACTCTGGAAATACGCTTGTTTCTCGCTTTGTCACGGTCAGTAAACGGTTTGTTTTTAACTGCCTTTTATGATGGTGTGAGGCTTGTAGCCCAAGACTTTAAGGATTGAGTCATATTCCTCGCCCCCATAAGCGCTATCAGAAAACACATCCTTTGACGTATTTTCTGATAGCACATCAATATATTTCTGTGAATCGTGCACTTCAGCTGATGTCACCTCAAAGCTTCTAATCAGCTTGTGCTTGCTGTCGACACTGATGTGGTTTTTATAGCCAAAATAGCTTTGGTTATTTTTCTTAGTCCACCGAAGGCCAGCAAAGTATCTATAGGCCCATTTTTTTATTTACTTAAATACCTGAAGTTTGATAAAGGCCAATTCAGAGGCAACGACATCTTCAATGGGTGCACCTTGATACACCCCAAAATGATCACCATCAATAATTTTTAATTTACAGTTTTTCATTTTGCCGACAGTTTCTTTTACAGAATCAATCGGTACGCCCGCATCATCTTTTGCAGCAACAATTAAGCTTGGGCATTGAATTTGATCTGCAACCATCATTGGGCGGTAATCGCCGCCTTTTAAGAGCGATCTTGCTGGCATGGCATTGTGCCAGGTTGGGCTGCCATCAGCCAATACTTGATATTCTTTGAGCCAATTCGAGTGGGTCATCACACCATAGTTACCCGGTTCTGCCAAGACAGGAATCAAGACAGGTTGAGCACCAAAAAGGGATTTAATGCTATCAGCGATGGCTTTGCTCATCCCTTTAAATACACTACCCAGGCTTACAGTTTTAAAGGCAGCACGGCTACAGCAATGAGGGACCTGGGCGACCATAGCGCAAACATCAGGCAATTTTGCCGCTGTTGAAATGGCGTGCCCTCCACCTAATGAACTACCCCAGATAACAATGCGTGAAGCATCTACCCAAGGTTGCGCTTTGGCATGCGCAACGGCTGCTAAAAAGTCTTCTTGTTGACCCGGGATATCGACGACTTGACGGGGTGTTCCGTCACTTTGGCCAAAACTTCTGTAATCAAAGTTTAACGTCGCGATACCTGCACCAGTAAATGCATCGATAAAAGATTGTGTGCCGAATTGCCATTCGGTTGCATAGCCGTTACCCATAACAACAATAGGTAACTTAGCGTCAATGTTTTCTGGTTTATGAAAATACGCCTGGATTCGCGTGCCTTCAACAACAAAATTGCTGGCTATCTTTTGCATAATTGCTCCTGAAAATCGTTGTCGGTTGATTATTCGATTTATTCAATAATTAAAAGAGGGTTAACGCTGAGCTAACGCATTGTGCCCTAGCTCAAATGAAGTCCTCTGCTATCAGGTGATTTCGTAGTGATCCCACTGGGGCTCTTTTAATCTTTCTCTGAAGTGTGAAGGTGCCCATGGCCAGGTTTGAGGGACACTACTGCCATCAAAGTACCAGCTTGAACAACCGGTTACCCAAATGGTATCGTCAAATGAGGTCATTAAGGATTCACCGAATGCAGTGGCTGCAGATGACTTGGGTGCCATGGTTTTAATTTCGCCAGCTTCGATTTTTTCAAGACACTGCATAACATAATCAACACCAATATCAGCAATATCGATTAATGATAAGTTAGTAATTGGGCTATTTGGCCCGATAAGGACAAAGAAGTTGGGTAAGCCTGGAACGCCTATAGAGTTATAGTTACGGCTTTTTTCTTCCCCTTTATTCCATACACTATCAAGACTAACGCCGTTAGGCCCATTGATGCTCTCAACACCCCAAGTGTTTGGGTGAAAACCTGTGGCGAGAACGATCATGTCTAATTCATGTAACTGACCATCGGCGGTACGAACGCCTGTTGGCTCGATTTTGGTAATATCACTTCGCTCAACATGGACATTATCCTGCTGAAGGGCATCATAATAGACATCCGAGACAATCATTCGCTTACACATGGCTTGATGATCAGGGCGGAGTTTTTCTCGAAGTGTCTCATCTTTTATGCTATTTAGGTTAGATTCACACCACTTGGCAACCCCTTTACGGCGCCAGCCATCGTTAAGGGCTGCGCGCCCAAATTGTTCACCAATCCAATCGTAGAATTTGCGAGTCATCCAGCCTAAAAACGGAAATTTCCGTTTTAGCATTTTCTGGAATTCGCTGTAATGTGGATTTGGGGTGGGCATGATCCATTGAGGGGTACGAATAATACCCACGCGCTTGCCAGCATAATCATAGTCATCATCCCAATCGGCGGTATGAACCATTTTGCCTGCAAAATCTTCAATTCCTTCGATTTTAGGGTAAATTTTATTGTTAAGCGGGCCTGTCGCATCAACAAGCATTGTAAAACTGCTTGTTTCGCCTTTGTCGGTTGTGACTTGCCATAGACCATCTTTAAAGGTGGCATCTGTGACAAGGGTTTCCGCTTTTAAGTATTTATCCAGATTATATTTTTTGGCAACTGTTTCAAAATACGCTTGAATTTCACCGCCACCAGAAAAACGACGGCTCCAGTCTGACTTCGGCTCGAATTCATAACAATAAGAAAATGAAGCAACGTCACAAGCCACGCCAGGGTAACGATTTTCTCGCCAAACACCGCCGATTTTTTTGGCTTTTTCAAAGAGGGTAAAGTTGGTTTTTCCTGCACGAATCAGCTTAATGGCCATTAACATGCCTGACATGCCTGCACCAATAATGGCAATGCTCGGCGATTGGGAGGTGTTAGTATTCATACGTTTTTATTATTCTTTTTTCGTCCGTGTCACATTAAAATAAAGTGACGCCATATTAGGGGTTATTTTTGGATATTACCGCATTCCAAGCTACTTGAAAATGAACAAATAATTACAATAAGTGGCTAAAAGTATCATTTTTAAGCAACGTAAGCTGGGCACAGTAGACGATTATCATGCTGATAACCGATAAATTTCCTTGAATAGTGGGCATTACAAGCCCCATTTTCACTGTTAAAGTGATATCAGCTATTATCTTTTTTCTGATGGGATGCCATGTAAATCATTCAGTTTCTGACGTTAATCAACGGCCCATTTAGTTTGTTGTAAGTGTGAGTTCCCTAATTTTCCCAGTTTTTTCTTTTTCTCATCGATTGATAACGAACAAAGTTAATAAAATAAGGTCGAATACAGTTCATCCCAAGATATTAACCATTGGTTCAGGCAGGTGAGAGATGCAGATTGTTCAATCATCCTTTGTTGTGGTTTTTTCCCTTATCTTATTATGGGTTCCAGTGTCTTCAGGGAATGATCAAATTGATATTGAACGTTTGATAGCCCCCGTCGATTTGCCAGAGGTGACGGGTGAAACAACAACCTATGTTAGATGTTGGCATAGAGAAGAAAACACCCATGATAATGTTAAATCGAATTGGGAGTGGGCACATAATCCAGATGGCAGTTATTTTCAGATTAAGGGCTATTGGCACTCCCCCAGGATCCTGAAAAACATGTTTTATACTGATGTTTCCCAAGATGCCATAATGAAAAGGTGTCAGGCGACCATCAATACAACTAATGATAAGGCCGATATTACCTTTTTCGCGGCAGATACTTTTGCTTCGTATAATTACACCATCTGGACGAATGATGGGGCGCAAAGCGCTAAGGAGAAAAAGATTAATAAGATCATTTCCTTTGGTGACAGCCTCTCAGATACAGGTAATATCTTTAATGGTTCAGGCTGGTTATTTCCCAATCGAAATAGCTGGTTTCTTGGTCACTTCTCCAATGGTCTATTGTGGACGGAATATCTAGCCAAAGCGAAATCTTTGCCGCTATATAATTGGGCTATGGGAGTGTCGGCCAGTGAGGATCAATATGTCGTATTAAAAGGTATCAAAAGCCAGATTCATTCTTATGAAAACTATATGAAAGCGGCCAAAAATTATAATCCAGAGAATACACTTTTTTCGTTAGAGTTTGGCATTAACGATTTTTTAGTGTTTGGTACATCATTGGATGATGTTAAAAAGCATTTCGATGAGACGATGGAAATTATGGTAGCGGCTAAAGCAAAGCATTTGATCATTATGTTGCTTCCTGATGCAAGTCATGTGCCGGGATTTAAAAAACAGGATAAACGAGTCGCAGCTGCACTTAGAAAAAATGTTATCGCTTACAATGATCACATTAAGCAGAAGATTAAGGAATATAAGGCAAAAGGGTTAAATATCATCACTTTTGATGTTTTCGGTCTGTTAGAGCAGCTAGTTGTTAACCCTAAAAAATATGGATTTGAGAATGCCACCGATGCATGTCTTTCAATTGATAAGACAGACACGTCGGTGTACTTTTCCTCCTATGAATTAACGGATGCCTGTAAAAAAATTGGCTCGGACAAGTATGTTTTTTGGGGGAATACCCACCCAACCACTACGACGCACAAGTACTTCTCTGAGCATTTGCTCAATCAAATGAAACCATCAAAGCCTGATGTAAGTGGGCATCGCGCCGAAGGAAAATCTGGCTCAGAGGAGTGTCGCCCTGGAGGAAGGCATTTCCATGACAAATATAATCGTCATATTCATTTTCGCCACTGGGATGGAAATATACACAAAAGAATCTAGTTGGGAGCATTTAGTGATTCAGGAAGATGAATTAGCCTTATGTCAAAAGGCAGGCAGGTGGCTAGAAAACGCACCTCTCAATGCGGCAATGATAAACTGTAGATTTCGATCTGGGTAGTTAGAATGAAAGTTTATGGGTTTAGGGCTTTCGTAAAATTTCATTCGCTGTTTCTTGATTTCTTCTCGACATTCCTGAAACTTGACAACACCTAGTACTTCGTTTCACAGCGATTGTCTGGTTCAGCAGTCACAGATTTTTCTGTGATAAGGCGCAGGTACGCCGTAA
>CAKMZU010000223.1:0-837 GCA_929200485.1 uncultured Gammaproteobacteria bacterium
GTTATGGACGTGCCTTATTTATTGGCGATCCAGCTGGATTCTTATCGAAAGTTTACCCAAGCAGGTATCGCGCATAATGATCGGGGCAATGTGGGCTTACATGCCGCATTTCAATCCGTTTTCCCAATTGTGAGCTACTCAGGCAATGCAGCGCTTGAGTATGTCAGCTATAAGTTGGGTGAGCCTGTGTTCGATGTGGCAGAATGTACGCTACGAGGTGTGACTTATGCAGTCACTTTACGCGTTCGCGTCCGATTGATTATTTACGATAAAGAATCAAGCAACAAAGCAATTAAAGATATAAAAGAGCAGGAAGTCTATATGGGCGAAATCCCATTGATGACTGAGAACGGTACTTTCGTCATCAATGGCACTGAACGTGTTATTGTTTCGCAGCTTCATCGTTCACCTGGTGTATTCTTTGATCATGATAAAGGAAAAACGCATTCATCGGGTAAGCTCCTTTATTCTGCACGTGTTATTCCTTACCGTGGTTCATGGTTAGACTTCGAATTCGATGCAAAAGACATCGTATATGTACGTATCGATCGTCGTCGAAAGTTGCCTGCAACTATTTTATTAAGGGCATTAGGCTATACGTCCGAAGAAATGTTAGATATGTTCTTCGACACCGATACATTCTCACTTGATGATGAGAAAATTGTTCTAGATCTTGTCCCTGACCGTTTGCGTGGTGAAGTTGCTTCTTTTGATATTATGGATGGTTCAGGGAAAGTTATTGTTGAGGAGGGTCGACGTATCACTAGTCGTCATATCCGTCAGATGTCTAAGGCAAACCTTGAGCAGTTAGATGTACCTTTGGACTATATATTAGGC
>CAKMZU010000223.1:847-6088 GCA_929200485.1 uncultured Gammaproteobacteria bacterium
TTAGGCGGTGCGCTTGCTAAAAATATTATAGATACCAGTACTGGCGAAGTCTTGGTTGAATGTAATACAGAAATTTCTGAAGAAGTTCTTGAGAAATTACGTGAAGCCAAGATTGAGAAATTTGAAACGATTTATAGTAATGAATTGGATTGTGGCCCGTACATCTCAGAAACATTAAAAACTGACATTACACGTGACGAGCTAGATGCACTAGTTGAAATCTACCGCATGATGCGTCCTGGTGAGCCGCCAACAAAAGATGCTGCCGAAAACTTATTTCAAAACCTGTTCTTCACCGAAGAGCGATATGATTTATCCGCTGTCGGTCGCATGAAATTCAATAAGCGTTTGGGGCGTGATGAAATCACAGGCTCGGGTGCGCTTTCGAAAGAAGATATTGTTGATGTTCTTAAATTATTAATCGGTATCCGTAACGGTAAAGGTGTCATTGATGATATTGATCATCTAGGTAATCGTCGTGTTCGTTCTGTTGGTGAGATGGCAGAAAACCAATTCCGCGTAGGTTTGGTTCGTGTTGAGCGTGCAGTTAAAGAGCGTTTATCTCAAGCGGAATCTGAAGGCTTAATGCCTCAGGACTTGATTAATGCGAAGCCTGTGGCTGCAGCAATCAAAGAGTTCTTTGGGTCGAGCCAATTGTCACAATTCATGGATCAAAATAATCCACTGTCAGAAATCACACATAAACGTCGTGTTTCTGCTTTAGGTCCAGGCGGTTTAACCCGTGAGCGTGCAGGCTTTGAAGTTCGTGACGTTCATCCGACACATTACGGTCGTGTTTGTCCTATCGAAACACCTGAAGGGCCAAATATTGGTTTAATTAATTCATTGGCAACATATTCTCGAACGAATGAATATGGTTTCTTGGAAAGTCCTTATGCAAAAGTTGTTGATGGTAAGGTTACTGGTGAAATTGAATATTTCTCAGCAATCAATGAATATGAATACGTCATCGCACAAGCTTCATCAGGTCTGGATGAGAACCGCACTTTTACCGAAGAGTTAGTCAGTTCTCGCCATCAACACGAATTTAGTCTGGTTTCCCCTGAAAAAATTCAGTATATGGATGTTTCGCCTAAGCAAGTAGTTTCTGTTGCAGCATCTATGATTCCTCGAGCATGATGACGCTAACCGTTCATTGATGGGGTCGAACATGCAGCGTCAAGCAGTTCCAACGTTAATTGCTGACAAGCCACTTGTTGGTACAGGCATGGAGCGAACGGTTGCGCGAGACTCGGGTGTTTGTGTTGTTGCTAGGCGTGGCGGTACTATTCACAGCGTTGACGCAGGCCGAATTGTTGTACGTGTTAATGATGAAGAATCGGAAACTGGCGAAGCGCCTGTCGATATCTATAACCTGGTTAAGTATACCCGTTCTAACCAGAACACTTGTATCAATCAGCGTCCATTAGTTGCTAAGGGTGACAATATTGCACGTGGCGATATTCTAGCGGATGGGCCTTCAGTCGATATGGGTGAACTGGCGCTGGGTCAAAACATGCGTATCGCATTCATGCCGTGGAATGGATACAACTTTGAGGATTCGATTCTTGTTTCTGAGCGTGTTGTTCAAGAAGATCGATTCACGACCATCCATATTCAGGAATTAACCTGTATCGCCCGTGATACAAAATTAGGCTCTGAAGAAATCACCTCGGATATACCTAATGTGGGTGAAGCTGCTCTCTCTAAGCTGGATGAATCGGGTATTGTTTACATCGGTGCAGAAGTCAATGCAGGCGATATTCTGGTTGGTAAAGTCACACCAAAAGGTGAAACACAATTAACGCCAGAAGAAAAGTTATTACGTGCTATTTTTGGTGAGAAAGCATCTGACGTTAAGGATACCTCTTTACGCGTAGGTACCAGCACCAAAGGTACGGTCATAGACGTTCAAGTCTTCACCCGTGATGGATTGGAAAAAGACCAGCGTTCTTTAGATATTGAGAACTCCCAGCTGGATGATTACCGTAAAGACTTAAGTCAAGAATTCTCAATTATTGAGGACGCAACTTTTGCACGATTAAAGTCCTTATTGGTCGGCCAGCAAGTTAAGGCTGGTGTAGGTGTTGAAAAAGGGAGCACACTGACTTCGGAAGCGGCAGAAAGCTTCACCAGTGAGCACTGGTTTAAGCTGCGCATGCAAGAAACTGAGCTTAACGCTGAGCTAGATAAAGCAGAGAAAACCCTTATAGATTACCGAAAAGAACTGGATGATCGTTTCGATATTAAGAAGAAGAAAATTCAAAGTGGTGATGATCTAGCCCCTGGCGTATTGAAAATTGTTAAAGTTTATCTCGCAATCAAACGTCGTATTCAGCCCGGTGATAAGATGGCCGGTCGTCATGGTAACAAGGGTGTTATTTCAGTTATCAAGCCGGTTGAGGATATGCCTTATGATGAAAAGGGTGAACCGGGAGATATTGTACTTAACCCATTAGGTGTTCCATCGCGTATGAATGTTGGTCAGATTCTCGAGACTCACTTGGGTATGGCTGCGCGTGGTTTAGGTCAAAAGATAGATGGTATGCTACGTCAGCAGCGTGCTATGTCAGAAATTCGTGCGTTTATCGAGCAAGTTTACAATGAAAACGCTGCACAAAAAGAAGACATTAGCTCCTTTACTGATGAGGAAATCGTTGAATTAGCTTCTAACCTTCGTGGTGGTGTTCCAATGGCTACGCCGGTTTTCGATGGTGCACAAGAAAAAGAAATAAAGCGTTTACTCAAGCTTGCTGATATCCCTGATAGTGGTCAGATTAACCTTTACGACGGACGAACGGGTGATTTGTTCACTCGTCCAGTAACTGTTGGCTATATGTACATGCTCAAACTCAATCACTTGGTTGACGATAAGATGCATGCCCGTTCAACGGGTTCTTATAGTCTTGTAACTCAGCAGCCTCTCGGCGGTAAGGCGCAATTTGGTGGTCAGCGTTTTGGAGAAATGGAAGTATGGGCACTTGAAGCCTATGGTGCTGCTTATACCCTGCAAGAAATGCTTACTGTTAAGTCAGATGATGTTAGCGGCCGTACCAAAATGTATAAAAACATTGTTGATGGAAATCATAGTATGGAGCCGGGAATGCCAGAGTCATTTAATGTGTTAGTTAAGGAGATACGTTCATTAGGTATCGATATAGACCTAGACACTGAATAAGCAAATTAACAAACACAGGTCAAAGCCTTCCCTTTTGTTGAAAAGGGCGGGTTTTAGACAAAGATTTCCTGAGCGCAGCTCAGACTGTTGGAGAAAAAGCCTTGAAAGACTTATTAAATATACTCAAGTCCCAGGGACAATCAGAAGAATTTGATTCGATTAAAATTGGATTGGCCTCCCCTGAAATGATTCGGTCTTGGTCTTTTGGTGAAGTCAAAAAACCTGAAACTATTAATTACCGTACCTTTAAGCCAGAGCGTGATGGCCTATTTTGCGCCAAGATTTTTGGTCCAATCAAAGATTATGAGTGCTTGTGCGGTAAATATAAGCGCTTGAAGCACCGTGGTGTTATCTGTGAAAAATGTGGTGTAGAGGTCGCTCTTGCCAAAGTACGTCGTGAGCGTATGGGGCATATCGATCTTGCTTGCCCTGTAGCGCATATTTGGTATTTGAAATCACTACCATCGCGTATTGGTTTATTATTAGATATGACCTTGCGTGATATAGAGCGTATTCTTTACTTTGAGTCTTATGTCGTTGTTGAGCCAGGTATGACTACCCTTGAGCTGGGGCAGTTACTGAATGATGAGCAGTATTTCGAAGCTCTGGAAGAGTTTGGTGACGAATTCACCGCTAAGATGGGTGCTGAGGCAATTCAATCTCTCATGCTTGATTTGGATCTTGAAGAAACCATCAATCAACTGCGCGAAGAGATTCCTCAAACAAACAGTGAAACCAAAATCAAGAAGCTTTCCAAGCGTTTAAAAATTATGGAAGCATTCTTGAACTCAGGCAACAAGCCTGAGTGGATGATAATGAAGGTTTTGCCTGTTCTTCCACCAGATCTTCGCCCTTTAGTTCCATTGGACGGTGGCCGTTTTGCGACTTCTGATTTGAATGATCTTTATCGTCGTGTAATCAATCGTAATAACCGTTTAAAACGACTTTTAGATTTAAGTGCGCCTGATATCATTGTGCGTAACGAAAAGCGTATGCTTCAAGAATCTGTTGATGCACTGTTGGATAATGGTCGTCGAGGTCGTGCAATCACGGGCTCTAACAAGCGTCCATTAAAATCGCTTGCGGATATGATCAAAGGTAAGCAAGGCCGTTTCCGTCAAAACTTATTGGGTAAGCGTGTTGATTATTCGGGTCGATCAGTTATTGTTGTTGGTCCTACCTTGCGCCTGCACCAGTGTGGTCTTCCGAAAAAAATGGCACTGGAATTATTCAAGCCATTTATTTTTGGTCGTTTAGAAAACTTAGGTCTTGCGACAACAATTAAAGCAGCTAAGAAAATGGTTGAGCGAGAGCCTCCTGAGGTTTGGGATATTCTTGCAGAGGTCATTCGTGAGCATCCTGTAATGCTTAACCGTGCACCAACCCTTCACAGGCTAGGTATTCAGGCATTTGAGCCAGTCCTGATCGAAGGTAAAGCCATTCAATTGCACCCACTCGTCTGTGCGGCATTCAACGCCGATTTCGATGGTGATCAAATGGCGGTACACGTACCATTGACTATTGAAGCACAGCTTGAAGCACGTGCTCTTATGATGTCAACTAATACCATTCTTTCACCTGCATCTGGTGAGCCAATCATTGTACCTTCTCAGGACGTTGTATTGGGGCTTTACTGGATGTCTCGTGAACGTATTAATGCTAAAGGTGAAGGAATGTACTTCGCTTCGGCTTCTGAAGTTAGCCGTGCATTTGTGACGGGTCAAGTTGATCTTCAAGCCCGAGTGAAGGTGCGTGTGAGTGACACGCATATTGTTGAAGACAAGCCAGTGCTCAAAACAGCGTTAACCGCAACGACTGTCGGTCGTGTTCTATTGTGGGAGAAAGTGCCAACAGGTTTGTCTTTCTCGCTGGTTAACCGTGACATGAATAAAAAATCGATTTCAAGTCTGTTAGATGAAAGCTATCGTCTGTGCGGTTTGAAGAAAACGGTTATTCTTGCTGATCAGTTAATGTATACCGGTTTTGAATACTCAACCCGCTCAGGCTGTTCGATCGGCGTTAACGATTTTGCGATTCCTGAAGAGAAAGCCAAGATCATTGGC
>CAKMZU010000224.1:0-2540 GCA_929200485.1 uncultured Gammaproteobacteria bacterium
ATTCCACTCAATCAATTAGCATCGAAATTGCCTGCGCGATATTTAAAAGATCTGGAAAACACGGATAGCAAACCATCGGCTTACTTGAGCGAATTAATTAAGTATCAGCATAAGTCAGAGTTAGGTCTTGTGACTATTGAGCCTAACTTTTTACCAACAAGTGTAGCGAAACCCTTGATCAAGGAAATCAGATTAAGTGATGGCTCAGCAAGGTATGAGCTTGCTGTTGTAAAAAAAATTGATCTGCCAAAACTGTCTGAAACCGACTTTCGATCAGAGCTTCAAGCATTGCCAAAAGGGGGCTTTGAATATAAAGATGCCGTAGATTTGTTTCCAGATTTAGATAAAGGACGTCTATCTAAAGAATGAAGGGTTGGCCTATCTTTCTGAACTGATAGTCACTACTAAATTTAGCGATTTAGAAATTTTACGCCATCATGCAAACCCTGCAACAGTTCCTAATGGCGTTTATCAAAGGCTTTTCGAGCGCAGAAATTTACTGAGTTTAGAACCATGATGAATGACATTCAGGGTTATATTTCATCTAAATATGGTAATGACTCAGATATGGTTAAATTGAATAAACAGTTGACTGCAAAACGGTCACAGAAATCACTTGATGATTTGTCGGAGGAAGAATTTATTCAGTTTGTTGGTAGAGAAAATGCAGAAAGATTACGGTCAGTATTTAATGAAATGAGAATAGGTAGTGGCCAAGGGCGGTCATTAGCTGTTGAGTTTGCTGAGTTTGCTATCAAAAAGGATAAAGGCAATACGTACAAAGTGACAGAAAAAGACATAGAGCTTTTTTATCTTGGAAGTCGAGAAATTTCAGCAGATGTAGATACTTGGGGTAAAGCACAAAAAGGTACTTTCCGTTTAGACAATTTTAATTACAACATGAAAATTCCTCCCATTCGTAAGAATTTTGAAACAGAAGCAGCGTTCCAGGAAGCAACTAAAGAATTTGAAAGTGCGCTAGTTCGGCAAGATAAGTATGATGTCTTTATTAATTACCCAATCCCGCCAGATCTTCTCTCAACAGGGGGGGTTCCGTCCAGATTGAGCAAGCATTTCTATGAGCATTTAAATACGGGTTTTTCTCAGCGATTAAAGGATGACTACCCTTTGTCAATTCAAGTGATGGTAGGAGGCGAGGTTAAAATCTTAAAGATTGATAAAGGTCCGGATAGTAATATTCATGCACCTTTTATAAAGCAGTTAGAATCTTTTGCACAAGAGGGTATTTTCCTCCCGTTAAACCCTGTCGATTTAATTAAGAACTTAAAGGATTATCAGCCAGCAATAAACACCGCCCCCAACCTTGCTAGATTTACATTGAAATTTTTTGATGATTTTGCGATTAATTCGCCTGGCTCGGGCGCGATTAAAAACACAGCTTCCAAAATGGGCCTTGATGTTAAAGATTTACCCAGTGCTAAATTACTCTATCAGTCAGCTAAGAAAAGTGTTGACCAAAATCAGACGGACTTAGCTGATGAGCTTAAATTCGATGATAGTGGGCGCTATTCAGCCATGATTAAGCGTTTGGACATTTTCTTTAAAGGTACATAGAAGAAACAATTAAGATTCCTAATACTATAGCAAGTAGTTATTCTATTCCTTTCATTAATAAATGATCGTTTTTGTTACTCTCTGCCTTAAAAAAAGTTATTGATAACCCTATTCACATAGGGAATACTCGCTGTCTATTAAAGAACCCGTTTCGATTTAACACGAACATTAAGTGGAGGAGCATCATTATGTCGAATGATCAGGACGTATTGCGCTCGGAGTTTGATCTCGATTTTACCTATACAAGGACCTACGGGCCTGTAATGAGCCAGTTTTTTACTGCCCTGAAAAACCAGAAGGTGATGGGTATTAAAACCAGCGACGGCAAAGTAGTTTGCCCGCCTGTAGAATATGACCCCAAAACAGCTGAAGATTTAACCGACCTTGTTGAATTATCAGCTGAAGGCACTATCACAACTTGGTCGTGGGTTAATGAGCCAATGGCTAAGCATCCTCTACAAAAGCCATTTGCTTGGGCTTTGATCAAAATTGATGGTGCGGATACTGCCATGCTTCATGCAGTTGATGCCCCTAAAGATCAAGTAAAGACGGGCGCTAAAGTCAAAATTCGTTGGAATGAAGAGCGTGTTGGTTGGATCAACGACATTGCTTGTTTCGAGCTAGCTTAGGAGTCAGCCATGAGTGAAGAAAAAGATATCGTTGAAGGCTTTAATTCGCCAGTCAACCTGAAATACACCTTCGCAGCGGGTGCTGCTACCAGTAAATTCTTGCGTGAAATCAGAAAAGGCAAGATTGTAGGTCAGCGTTCTAACGTGACAGGTTTTGTTTCTGTGCCTCCGCGTGGTGCTTGCCCAATCTCTGGTACACCAATGACTGAAGAGGTTCAGCTGCCAGAGACTGCGACAGTTGTGTCATTCACCATCGTACATATCCCAATTCCTAACGCACCTGTTGATCCTCCGTTTGTTGTTGCAAACGTTGTAATGGATGAAAGTGATCAAACC
>CAKMZU010000224.1:2550-4126 GCA_929200485.1 uncultured Gammaproteobacteria bacterium
TTTGGTTGCTGAGTGCGATCCATCAAAATTACAAATTGGCGAGAAGATTAAAGCGGTTTGGAAAGATGAATCTGAGTGGGATTTGACACTTGAGAATATCAAGTACTTCGTACCAACAGGTGAAGGCGCTGTTGATCTTGAAGAACTAAAAGCTAAACGAATTAAAGAAACGGAGAAATATAGAAATGCGTGATATAGCCATTATCTCCTATGCCCAAACGCCTCAGTTACGCGATGCGGGTGCTCAAAATGATATCGAATTGGTGATGGACGTTACCCATAAAGCCATGGATAAGGTTGGCATGACCATCGACGATATCGATTTTATCTGTTCAGGCTCGTGTGACTATCTTGGCGGCGCGGCTTTTGCTTTCGTAAACGCAGTTGACGCATTGGGCGCAGTACCCCCTAAAGTTGAATCTCACGTTGAGATGGATGCAGCCTGGGCACTTTATGAGGCCTGGTTAAAAATGCAAATGGGACATACTGACGCAGCATTGATCTATGGTTTTGGTAAATCATCGCACTGTGAAATGCGCATGACACCAACACTTCAACTAGATCCTTATTATTACTCGCCGTTATGGCCTGATACGATTTCTTTGGCTGGCCTTCAAGCGCGCACCTTGCTGGATCAAGGTAAATATACTGAAGAAGACTTCGCCAAAGTGGTTGTTAATAGCCGTAAACAAGCGTTATCTAATCCTCATGCCCAACTTAAAGGTGATGTGACAGTCGAGCAAATCCTTGCGGAAGATTATATGGTTGAGCCGTTACGTATGAGTGATTGCTGCCCTGTCACTGATGGTGCGTCGTCATTAATTATGGTTACACGTGAAAAAGCTGAGCAAATGATTGCAGAAGGTAAGATCGAGAAAGCAGCATACATTACTGGTCTTGATCACCGTACTGACACGCATGCATTGGGTAGTCGTGATATTTCTATTGCAACTTCTGCTTCAATTGCTGCTGAAAAAGCGGGTGTTGGTAAAGGTAGTATTGATATCGCAGAAGTTTACGCACCGTTCTCTTTCCAGGAATTAATGTTGAAAGAAGCCATGGGTATTGGTGAAAACACGAAGATGAATCCATCAGGTGGCACACTTGCGGGTCACGTGTTCATGTCTCATGGTTTGGAAAGAATAGGCGAAGTAGCGGATCGAATCATTAAGGGTGAGGCAGGGCGAGGCGTTGCACATGCAACCTCAGGACCTTGTTTACAACAAAACCTTGTCGCAGTGTTGGAGGCATAAGAGATGGCAGAGTTAGCAGCAGTGACTGGCGTAGGGATGTCAGCTCGCTTTAATACCAAACTTAAAGAATCCATCGCAGGCCTTGTTCGAGAAGCGGCTAAAAATGCGTTGGCAGATGCGGGTTGTACCTGGGATGACATCGATGCGGTTATTATCGGTAAAGCCCCTGATTTTTTTGAAGGGCACTTAATGCCTGAACTTTATCTTGCTGATGCACTCGGTGCCGTTGGCAAGCCCATGTTACGTGTGCATACCGCAGGCTCAGTCGGTGGCTCTACCGCTCTTGTTGCTGCCTCTCCCGTACAATCCGGGCAGCTTGGCAG
>CAKMZU010000224.1:4136-5271 GCA_929200485.1 uncultured Gammaproteobacteria bacterium
TTGATCCGTGAGTACATGCGTCGCTCTAAGGCACCTGAAGATGTGGGTTGTCGAGTTGCCGTTAAAGACCGTTTACACGGCATGAAAAACCCGCATGCACATCTACAAGATCAGCCTGATTTTGATCAGTACATGGCTTCACCAATGCTTTGGGATCCAATCCGATTCTCCGAAGTTTGCCCTTCATCTGATGGTGCGGTGGCCATGGTTATCTCTAATGAGAAATTGGCCGAAGCGTCACCCAATCCTCCAGCGTGGATTGCAGGTACTGCGATGCGCTCTGAGCCTACCATGTACGCATGGCGTGAAGAGGTCAACCCGGAAGCAGGTAAGCTATGTGCTCAAGATGTCTACAAGCAGGCAGGTATCACTAACCCGTTGAAAGACATTGATTGTGCTGAAATCTATGTGCCTTTCTCCTGGTATGAGCCAATGTGGCTGGAAAACCTTGGTTTTGCAGAAGAGGGTGAAGGTTGGAAACTAACCCTTGAAGGGGTAACCAGCCTTGATCAAAATGGTAGCTGCCCATGGAATATGTCGGGTGGTGTGTTGTGTTCTAACCCGATCGGTGCATCCGGCATGATCCGCTTTGCTGAATCTGCACTCCAGGTACGTGGCATGGCAGGCGATCGCCAAGTTGAAGGAGCCAAAACCTCCATGGGTCAGGCCTATGGTGGCGGTGCTCAATTCTTTGCTATGTGGATTGTGAAATCAGATAAACCATAAAATCTGACATTGAAGCAATAGCTTATAATAAAAAGTCATAGATTTTGCGGTAGATTGACACATAAAGGGATAGATAGTCTTGCACTATTTATCCCTTTTTAGCACAATGGCATGATTTTATAGACCGATGTGTCTGCGAAATGTGACCGAAGCGTCCGCAAAACAAATGGATAGAACTAAATAAGAGACGATAGATGACAAACAAAAGCTTTAACATCGCCGATATGTTCGAAATGATTGTCGATGCAGTGCCTGAGCGGGAAGCTCTGATCTGCGGAGATTACCGAACGACTTATAAAGAATTTGACGAACGTTCCAATCAGTTAGCCCACTTGCTTTCAAGCAAGGGCATAAAAGCTGGTGATCACGTGGGTCTTTTTATGTACAACTGCGGCGAATACCTTGAAGG
>CAKMZU010000224.1:5281-6055 GCA_929200485.1 uncultured Gammaproteobacteria bacterium
GTATGATGGCCTGTTTCAAAATACGCGCAGTGCCGATTAATGTTAACTATCGTTATGTCGGTGAAGAACTTGCTTATATCTTTACCAACGCAGATATGGTTGCCTGTATTCATGGGCGTGAATTTATTCCAACCATTAAAGACATTCAAGCCAGTGCCCCTGAATTAAAAACCTTTATTTCTGTTGAAGACGGCAGCGGCGCAGACTTATCCATTATTGGTTCTGTTGATTTAGAAACAGAACTTGTTAAACAGCCAAAAACACGTGAGTTTGGTGAACGTTCGGACGATGATTTGTTCATCCTTTACACAGGCGGCACCACAGGCTATCCAAAAGGTGTCATGTGGCCCCAGAAAAATGTCTTTTTCGCAGCAATGTCTGGCGGTGGTGCATTCAGTGGTAACCCTTGTGAGAAGCCTGAAGATATTGTTGATCGTATGGCGCAACATCCAATGGGCGGTATTGCATTAGCGCCACTAATGCATGGTGCTTCATGGTGGTATGCGTGCATTATGTTATTAGCAGGTAATAAACTTGTCCTTAACCCAAGCAAGAGTCTTATTGGTGAAGAAGTTTGGGGTATCGTTGAGAAAGAAAAGCTTAACCTGATCCAAATCGTTGGTGATGCCATGGCAATCCCATTACTTGAATCGTTGAAAGAAAATGAAGGCCGTTGGGATCTCTCCAGCGTGTTTAACATAGGTTCCGGTGGCGCAGTCTTCTCTGAAGCTAAGCAGCAGGAATTCCGTGAAGCATTCCCTAACTGCTTTATCA
>CAKMZU010000225.1 GCA_929200485.1 uncultured Gammaproteobacteria bacterium
ATATATAGGATTTTTATTGATTTTGGATGTCATTGTTTATGTTGGTTATGGCCTATTTTGCACCCTTCGACGAGCTCAGGATGAACGGGGAGAGGGTCAAGCCAAAAATTTACCGCTCACCCTGAGCTCGTCGAAGGGTGCGCATTTACTGACCATGCTAGCTGAAATAAAGGAAGTTACTGATCGATTATCACTAGGCAGCCCTGTTCCGATAGAGACGTTCTAGATTAAAAGACAGTAAATTTATGAATGTCAGGAATAATTCACTGATTTTGTTGTCTATTCAAGGCAATAGATGAGGAAATTAAAGTGGTTTTTCTACATGAGTTTACAGCCTTAATGCTGGTTCATATCGCCGCAATGATAATACCAGGGCCGGATTTTGTGTTGGTTATGCATCAAACGTTATCTAAGGGTAAACGTTATGGTCTCTATACTAGCATTGGCATCGCGGCGGGATTATTAATGCATATCACCTACACCTTATTGGGTGTCGGCCTGATTATCAGTCAGTCACCAATGACATTTTTACTGATTGAGGTATTGGGGGGAAGCTACTTATTGTGGATTTGTACCAGCCTTTTAATTGCCAATGAAAATAATGGTTGGCAGCAGGAAAGTAGCGTAGCGCAGCCACAGTCGGCTATTCAAGCCTTTGCGAGAGGTTTTTTCTGTGATTTATTTAATCCAAAGGTCAGCCTTTTTTTTCTCGCAATATTTACATCAATTGTTGATACTACAACGCCTTTTGAGGTTCAGGTGATTTATGGCTTGTTTATGGTAACTATTTGTATTGTATGGTTTTTTACGGTAACACTGATGTTCTCACATCAAAGTATTCGGGATAGGTATCTTGGCAAGCGACTACTTATTGAGCGCACAGCGGGGGTTATCATAGGCTGTTTTTCGCTAAAGTTATTATATTCAGCTTACCAAACAGCCTACCCATTATTTGTTGGCTAAAATGGGATTAAACCAACTCGATCGCCATAGCGGTGGCTTCGCCTCCACCAATACACAATGAGGCAACGCCTTTGGTTTTGCCTTTCTTTTTTAGGGCATTGATTAAGGTCACTAATAGACGACTGCCCGTTGAGCCAATGGGGTGACCTTGAGCGCAAGCACCGCCAAAGACATTAACGTTTTCTGGATTCAGATCCAGCTCTTTCATCGCCAGCAGTGTCACCATAGCAAACGCTTCATTGATCTCGTAAATATCAACATCGGTGGTTTTCCAACCCACCTTATCTAATAGTTTTTTGGTTGCACCGATTGGCGATAAAGTAAATTCACTTGGTGCTTGTGAGTAACGCGAATGACCCAGCACGCGAGCAAGAATTGGTAAGCCCATTGCCTTTGCTTTGGATTCTGACATAAAGATGAGTGCAGAAGCCCCATCAGAAATGGAACTGGCGTTTGCTGCCGTTATGGTGCCGTCTTTTGCAAAAGCAGGGCGCAGCGATGGGATTTTATCCAATTTTGCTTTAAGTGGTTGCTCATCATCAGTCACTACCGTTTCTGAACGACGCGTTTTTACGGTTACCGGGGTGATTTCATCTGTTAAATCACCCGCTTCAATCGCTGCTTGAGCACGTTTTAATGACGTGATAGCAAATTCATCCATTTGCTCACGAGTTAATCCATTTTTATCGGCGGTTTCTTGTGCAAAACTGCCCATTGGGCGTGCCGTAGATGCATCTTCTAATCCATCAAAAAACATATGGTCTTCAAAGCCTTTGGACCCTGTGCCAACGCCTGAGCGTGCACCCATAACAATGTGTGGGGCATTAGTCATGCTTTCCATGCCGCCAGCAAGCACAACCTCAGCAGAACCTGATTTGATTGCATCGTAAGCATACATGGATGCCTGCATGCCCGAACCACAAAGTTTATTGACGGTGACACAACCTGCTGAAGCAGGAATGCCGGCATTTAACGCAGCTTGCCTTGCAGGGCCTTGTCTTAAGCCTGCTGATAACACATTCCCCATAATGACTTCATCAATGATTTCTGGGGCAATGCCTGCACGCTCAATCGCCGCTTTAATTGCTTGCGAGCCTAATTCAACTGCTGACATGGCACTTAAACTTCCAAGTAAACCGCCCATAGGGGTTCTAGCACCGCTGACAATAACGACAGTATCATCTGACATAACAGACTCCTTTTATTTTTAATTCATAAATAGATTAGAGTGCTGGAAGTTTATCATGCGCAAGCTGTATCGACTAGGGAGGGGCTATATAATTGTCTTCAAACCAAGGAGACGAACTTGTCTTCCAACTCTTTAATTTTGAACTAATTCCTTTTTATAGAGACTGATATGTAAACTTCCGGGGATTTTTATGCTAACAAAATGCGTTTTCGTTATTCTTCTAGTTTGTTTAAAGGCAGGTGCAGTTAATATCGCACAAAGTTCTGATGATAGCTTCGCTAAAAAAATGATGAATATTCAGAAGATCTTTTGCTTAATTGTTAATCACCAAAGTACTTCTGTTTCGAATGAAGCCATATCTTCAATCAGTGAAGATCAATATAAACAATGTTATCAATCAATGATAGCTGCGAAAGAGAAAATGGAAAGCCCCGTTGCATCACTCTTGCAAAGAGTTCAGTTGACTGACGGAAAAAATGTATTAGGTCTGTTTATATATGATGTGAATGAAAAAGAAAAAATTCAATTAACAATTGTTTCAGAAAGCTGGGCTGTAAACACCTCAAGCTATATAATTCATAAAAGCGGAGTAATTAACAAGGTAGACTTAAATGAAAAACAGATGAAATACATTTTAACTAATCAAAGTCATTTATACTCTCAAAATCATTAATTGCTAATATTTTATCTCATTACACTGCTAACCTTGTCTATAGTTACTATTTTCTTTGAACAGTTGAAAATATTAATGAAGTTTCTTTTTTTAATCTTGTTCTTTTTCATCAATTGCGTATCAGCAGAAAGCATTTCTGAAAATAAGCCTGTTGATGAAATATCCAGCCGGATTTTTTCTCATATTTCAACACGACTAAGCTATATGCAGGATGTCGCCTATTATAAGGTATACCATGGTATATCGATTCAAGATGTCACCAGAGAGCATAAAGTGCTTGAAAGTGCTAAACAGACCGCCTTGGAGTCTGGGTTGCAATCCGAGAGCTTTGTTTTTTTTGCAAAAGCGCAAATTGCAGCCGCTAAAGGCATACAATATCGATATGCTGCTGATTTAATGTTCCAATCATTGGAGCAATCTCCTAAAGATCTTAAAGCCTTGATTCGACCTGAATTAATAAAACTTGATAAATTATTAGTTGAAGACGTATCTGTGTTTTTAAAAAATGGCCATCGATTTTCACCAAAAGACTTCGACCGCTTTTCATCCAGTATTAACGTAAGTTATTTATCAATTAACGATAAAAAACACTTGTTCGACGCCTTAATGCAAATTAAATTAGCCACCACCTCTTAGTTAATTGCAATAAGGCAAAAAGATGAGCGCAGAAATACTCATTGACTTAATTCAATCAAGAAATGCGCATGCAAAATTGGTTAAACCAGCGCCAGACTCAGACGATCTACAAAAAATCTTTGCGGCAGCTTACCGTGCTCCCGACCATGCTAAATTAGTGCCTGCCAGATTTCGTGTTATTGAAGGTGATGGTTTAAAGGCATTAGGACAGCTCTTTGTTGACGTTAATCAGGAAAAGTCTAATGCGCCGTTATCCAGTGAAGAGCAAGAAGCCATTATAAAAAAACCGTTGCGTGCGCCTATGATTATTGTTGCAAGCGCGATGATTCAAGAAAATGAAAAAGTCCCTGAAATAGAGCAAATGCTATCTGCTGGCTGCTCAGTCCAAAATAGTTTGCTCAGTATTGAAGCCCTGGGTTTTGGTGCAATTTGGCGCACCGGTGATATTGCTTTCGAGCCTCGGGTTCATGAAGGCCTTGGATTTGACCAAAATGAAAAAATGCTTGGCTTTATTTATGTCGGGACAAAAGAAGGCAGAGAAAAAACCATTAAACCGGTTGATTTCAGCAGTTTAGTTAATCGTTGGCCCTGTTAATTGGCAGGGCTTTATTTTATTCCGCCTGAAGCCCATCTTGAAAAGTCTCTTAAAGGGCGTTACTTCAATCGCATTCACTTTACCTTGATTAAAAAAAAAGAGCAATGCAATCTGATAGCAATATTTCTTCATCAAGGCAATAGTCAAATTCTATATGGTAGGTAATCGTTGCGATATTTCACGCCGTTATAAAAAATAAATGCCGGCTTGTCGCTTAGCTGAGAAAGGATAGTTAAATTGTATTAAATAAATTAACCTGCCCGGGAACTATTTTGAACAGTTAAACTCTCTATTTGAGTTGATATCCCTCTATTATCGTTTTTTTACTAGGTTCAAAATATGCTAAAAGTATGTGTTATAAATACAAGGGTTTTAAACTTTTTTTATTTAATTTTTATATTATTTGTAAATGATAGTTACTCAATAAATTTTTCCGCGAGTAATATCCCCAAGAATCTAATTTCTGCTATTGGATTTTCAGCCGCCTTATTCAACTCCGCATCAGGAGATAGTCTTCAAGATCAGGTTGATACCCAAAGATATAAGATCTGGAGTCTCGAGGGAAAAATTGTAAATATTGAGAACACTAGCACTGTTGCCATAGCCGGTGTTGTATTAGGGACATTTTGCGCTGTGGCATGTATTTATAATTGCTGTGTTATCAATGGACATTGGGAAAAATTAAGCGGCCATACTATAAGGATTAATAATTTATCTATAACCAATAGAGAGAATATAACAGAAATTCAAAAATTAACGCAAAGAATAGATAAACTAGAACAAGGCTTAAATGCTAAATAATCTACTTTGCGAGGCGCTTAAATTCAGTGTAATCATCAACAGTTTAAGGTCTTGAATGCGATAAGGTTCGCTTCAGAATCATCTCACAATTAATTGGTGACTGTAATAGGGCCTGCAAGTTTTAATAGCGCTTCTATAATAATTGAGCAATCTTTTAAATAGAAAAGATATCAAATGGAATTGTAATGAAAAATATCTTGTTTCTCTCAATATTCTTTTTTCTTTTAACTAACGTACATGCCGATGAGTTTCTATATGGGTTATTGGATGAAAAGCAGGGGAGTAAGGATCATACGGGTTGGTATTTAGGTGGTAAAGCAGGTCAAGCATCTACGGAGTTAGGGTGGGTAGATAAGCCTTATACGACTGAAAATACATCAACGGTAGGCGGTGTCTACTTTGGATATAATGTTAACGCCTGGTTTGGATTGGAGGCAGAGATTTCCTACACTGACAGTGCCGGCAATGGTCTTTTTAATAGAGGTATTGTTGAATCTGCGGGTATTAGCGCCCTCCGAATACAGCCCAAATTCACATACCAGATGAATGATTCATTCGCCTTTATATTCAAAGGCGGTTTATATTCAGCAAGCTATTCAATGTATCCAACAGATGCTGCGAGGATGACGTTTAAATTAGATACGATTGAGTATTGGAGTGGAATGGGTTTGACTGCAGGTATTGGTCTGCAGATTTCTGTAACCAAGTGTTTGAATATTCGTGCAGTGTTCGATAGCTCATCGGCTGAACTAGAATACGAAGGTGAGGCAGAGCTTTCCAACATTAATGCGATCGTCAATGAATATTCTTTTGGCTTGCACTATCAATTTTAAGCAACTGAAAAATTGTTAAGTGCTTAATTTATTAAGCGAAGACCTTATTAATACAAACCGCACCTTAAAAAACCAAGGAAAAAACTTGATCAAAAGTGTTTACAAAATTAACTGTAAGCCCTTTTTTAATATAATCCGGCAATTCACTGTCATCCGCTTGATTGACTTCAGGTAAAATCAAATGCTTGATTTTTTGTCGTAAAGCGGATAAGAGTCAGAAAAGTGTTATGTGTATCCTGTTCGATTTATTTATGCGCCAAGTAACTTAATTTACAATTGAACTATCCTCTCTAAAAATCATCTCAGATAATTAATCTACCTTAGGGAGGCCGAATTTAAAAATATACCATTACCCGACGAAAAG
>CAKMZU010000226.1 GCA_929200485.1 uncultured Gammaproteobacteria bacterium
GTCTATGCTGACATAATGCGCAACGTCGGCAATAGCGACGAACAATCGCCAGCCGCCAGATTTTTTGGTTTCACAATAAACTGCGTCATCAAAGTCTCGGGCATCTTCACCATCAATAGTAATAAATGGGTATTGTCGTAAATCAATCCGCTTCTTGACGTCGGTGGTCTCAGGCTCGCTGCCAAGAGGAGCTGACTCATCTAAGACGGCTTGTGGCCACTCCCAGGGGATATCAAAATTGCGCGTGGCAATTTCAATTTCAATGCCTGGATCAGTCGTTTTTCCAATGACTTGCTTGATGATGCCCCTGGGTGCTTCGCGGAGGGTGGGTTGCTTGGTAATTTCGATAGAGACTATTTCATCATGAGCAACTGAAAATTGATCAGCGTTATCGATAAAGACGCTGAGATGAATTTTGGGGTTTTCAGCAACCAGTCGTGTTGATTTTGTATCATGAACCAGTCGGCCTGCAAGGTGGGTTGTTCGGTTTTCAATGACACGAATGATGTCGCCGTCGCGTTTGCCTTGTTTCGTTTCTCTGGTAACAAGAACTTTTACTTGATCACCGTGGAAAGCTTTTCGGGTTTCTCTTGCACTGACAAAAATATCTTTCTTACCATCGTCAGCAATGATAAAGCCGAAGCCGTCTTTATTAATGCTTAAGCGTCCTGTGACTAATAGGTTTTCATCAAAAACACTGTATTCACCCTGTCGATTCTGACTGAGTTGGAAGTCACGAATCATAGCGCCCAAACGATAAGTGAGTGCCTGACGGGATTCATCATCAAAAATTCCAAGTTTTTCAGCTAAAAGGTTGAACCTAATGGGTTTTCGCTGCTCTTTAATAAGATCAAGGATGTGTTCACGGCTGGCAATGGGGTTAGCGTAATTTTTCGCTTCTCGCTTTGCGTGAGGGTCTTTTATTGTCGGTTTATCTACCATAAATACCAGATTGTTTGGAGTCCAGAGTGTGCAGCCTATAAAAAATCCTGGAAAGTTTAAAAAAAGTTGTCTTAAAATTATCTGAATGAGGCTGGCTTGCTTGGTGACTAAAGGGCATTTGACGACCTATTGACGACCATCTGCCATCCACAAAAGCCAAATATAGCAAGAAACGGCTCAACAAGAAAAGAATATAGCAATAAACAGTGAGAGCACAGCATTATATGAAAAAGTATGGGGCAAAAAAAATAGCGGGTGTAAAAGACCATTCTGAAAGTATTGGGTCTTTAGATCAATTTGAACATTCGGAAAATATACCAATGAAATATGCGGGTTTTTGGGTTCGTTTTGTTGCTCAGATGTTGGATTTGGTGCTGTTTACTTTATTAACGTTGCCTTTTGCTTTGATACTTAATCCAACAGGGCTTCCTATATTAAAAGCACTTTTGGTTGGTACAGGCGATCTATGGGTGGATATTGGTTTGCCGATTGCCGTGATATTGATTTGTTGGAGCTACCGTGCCGGGACACCAGGTAAATGGCTGTTTAAATTACAGATCGTTGATGAAGATACCCACAGGCCAGTTAACATTAAGCAGTCGATTATTCGGATGGTTGGCTATCTTCTGGCATTTTTGCCATTTGGTTTGGGTTATATATGGGTGTTTTTTGATAGAAAAAAACAGGGCTTACATGACAAATTGGCAAGAACCGTCGTGATAGTTAAACAATAGTGTAATCTTATTAGATTATGTTTGCTTACTGTTATAAGAACAGCCTTAGGCTGTTTTTCTTTATTTAATAAGATTGAATGTGGAATAACTGTCAATTTAGGTAAATTTTTATATAGAAATAAGGTCAAATAACAACAGCTTTTTGGGTTCGAGTAAAACTATTTTAACAACATAAATAAATCGTCCTGGAAAAAGAGGATAGCGCATGTTAATCGGTGTACCTAAAGAAATTAAAAATCAGGAATATCGAGTAGGGTTAACGCCTGCTGGGGTGAGAGAGTTATGCCGTAACGGCCATAAAGTGGTGGTTGAAACCGGTGCAGGGGCCGGTGTGTCTCTAACAGATGAAATGTACCGTGCTGCAGGTGCTGACATAGCAAAAACGGCTGAAGATATTTTTGATACAGCGAAATTGATTGTCAAAGTTAAGGAGCCTCAGCCGAATGAATGCAGACAGTTTAAAGAAGATCAAATGCTTTTTACTTTTTTGCATTTAGCCCCTGACCCCATCCAGACAGATTTATTGGTGAAATCCAAGTGCACAGCGATTGCTTATGAGACAGTGACAGATAATCGGGGTTCTTTACCTTTGCTAGCACCAATGAGTGAAGTGGCCGGCAGAATCGCTATTCAGGCTGGGGCACATTGCCTTGAAAATGCCCAAGGTGGTAATGGCATGCTATTGGGTGGGGTGCCCGGTGTTCAGGCAGCCAATGTGATTGTCTTAGGTGGCGGCGTGGTTGGATTAAATGCTGCCCGAATGGCAGCAGGTCTTGGTGCCCGTGTCACGATTCTTGATCGGAGTGTTCCTCGCCTAAAAGAGATTGATGAATTATTTGGGGATAAAATGCAAACCCTGTATTCGACAACACATGCCATTGAACGTTTGCTGGAACATGCAGACTTGGTTGTTGGTGCGGTACTTATCCCGGGTGCGTCTGCACCAAAGTTGATTAGTCGGGATATGTTAAGTCGTATGCAAGAAGGAGCAGTGATGGTCGATGTTGCTATTGATCAAGGGGGTTGCTTTGAAACGTCGAAGCCAACAACCCATGACCAACCCACCTATAAAGTCGATGGCGTTGTCCATTATTGTGTGGCAAATATGCCAGGCACTGCAGCGAGAACATCTACCTTTGCATTGACCAATGTGACCTTACCTTATGTTCTTCAATTAGCGGATAAAAATGTTTCTGCGCTCTTGGACGATCATAACTTTCTTCAAGGGCTCAATGTGCACAAGGGACAAATCACTAACAAACCGGTAGCCACCTCACTGAATTATAATTTTATGCCCCCCAAAGATGCCTTGGTCAATCTGCCTTTTGGAGTGTAAAGGCTTTAGTTATATAGATTAGCGCTTTCTATAAAGTATTAAATTATGCAGGATTCTATGAAAAAATTTATATATAAGGTGTGCATTTTTTCGTTATTTTTTTCTAGTTTAACAGTCTCTGCAGTTACGGAAACACCTTTTTTGGGGTGGCTGAAAAGTCATTTATTAGATCTAAAAAATAGTAAAGCCATTAAACTTATCCCTAAATCAGATAGCGTGGTATTTATAAGGATATTGTGCAGTCTTACCTGTTCAGAAAAGTGGATTAACAGTGGGTTCGCGCCTGAAGCAAAAGAAAAAGTAATACATAAAACTAAGGATGAGTTTAAACAAGCGCTGAAAGAAGCTAAAGCAACGGGAAGAGTGAGTAACAGCTTTTGTCTTAATAAAAAAGGTAAGCCAGACACCTTTTATAAAATTACATTTAACACCCCTCATGGCTTAAGTATCGACAATAGCCAGTCGGTTGGCTTATGTAATTTTACGGAGGCATTTAACAATGACGCTGATAGTAAAAAAATTGGTTTTTATTTCGACGCTGAAAATAAAAAATGGACAGTAAAATCAATAGCGCATGATATAGAGTGAGTCAACAATCGTGTTGTCATTTTAATGTGTGAACCAGCTTTTGTTTTCCTTCATCTGTAAGCAAATCTTCGGTAGGTGTCTTTAATAGCTCAATGAGTTGCTCATCTCGATGATAGATGTCGTCATAGAAGTGCATACCATCTTTTTCTGGTGCGGCTGTCCAATACATGACGAATACATCAATAGGGTTTTTCAGGTAGACTGGTGTTGTTTTTCCAGTGGCTAGTATGTCATCTTGGCGGTTTTCCGTAAATCCTTGGTCTTCACTCAGTAACATTAGCGATAATTCAAATGGGTTCTCTATACGTATACAGCCATGGCTAAATGATCGATGTTCCTTATTGAATAAATGCTTATTGGGTGTGTCATGCATATAGATGGCGTGCGAGTTTGGGAACATGAACTTGACGCGCCCAAGTGGATTTCCTCCGCTAGGGCTTCTTACCAGCCAGTATTTAAAGTTGTTGGGATCTTGCGCACTCCAATTGATGCTGGAAGAGTTAACGATTTTTCCCTGTGACGTTTTGAGTTTATAGCCTCGAGAGCGCAAGTAGTCAGGGTCGTTTTTGGCTCGTTGTACAATGGCTGGCCGCATGCTTTTCGGCACAGTCCAGGTCGGGTTATATTCGATATATTTTAACTTTGCCGTAAATACGGGTGTTTTATGCCCTTGTGTACCGACAACGGCCTTGGTTGTCCATTCATTGTGCCTGTTTTTAAAGTAGGTTAGCTTGTAGCCGGCGATGTTGACCATTAAATAGCGATTGGTCAGGTCATCTGCAACCCAGCGAGCTCGCTCTAGGTTGGCTCGAATTTGATCGGCTCTTTGTTGGTAGGATGTGTTTAGGTTGGTGATGGTTCTTGAGCCAATCACTCCATCGTCTTTAAGGCTGTGAAGTTCCTGATATTTTTTGACTGCTGCGACAATGCTTGAATTATAGAGTGTAGGGTCAGAGAAATTGGCGCGATCGAGCAAGCCAAGTTCATTCAGCTTCTTGGCGATCTTCGGTATGCTATTAGATCTGCCGCCTGGGCGAATCATGCCTTGATTCGGTATGTTGATACTACTGTATGATCTGGAGAGATTTTCATAATGCTCAAGGTTTGCCTGTAATTTTTTATACCACGAAAATTGAGGCCTTAACGATGCTAAATCGGATCTTAAGGTACGGTTTCTAATACTGGCCTTTAGCCGATTCATGGCATCGCGCGCTTCGTAGTGGCTTTCCTGATAATTCCAGTATTTATTAAGATACTGCGGAGATACTTTGCCATTCATTAGATGAAAAGCGTAGCTATAAACACCATCGGTTAATAAAATATCAATTTCAGCGCGTAATTTATTTTTTTCGTAGCCTGCTTTGTTATATTTGGAAATCAGTTCATGAAGCTTGTAGTAATGGTAATCCTTGGGATATAAGCCGTCTTTTTTGCTGGCTTTAAGAATTTCTATCGCTTCAGGGATGTATTTGTCAGGCCAAATAAGCTGGTTATTATTGCTTGTGTAGGTTTTGATAATTAACCCTTTGTTAATGAGTCGTTTATCGGCGATACGCTTCTTGTTATATGAAGATAAATAATTGATATATTCTTGAATGTCTGTGGGTGAAGAAAGTACAAGAGGTATCGTTAAACTCAAGAAAATCAAGGTAGCTAACTTTCTCATGATTTCTCGCCGCTTAGAATTATTCAGATTGTAGATTAAACGTCATGGGTTTTTAAAATACAACAGGATATTTTGTGTTTTTTTAGGAAGTAAATTTTAATTGATTTTCCTGATTATGGAACCTGTAATTATTTTTAATGTCTGTTTTAAAACTTATATCAGTTAAATTTAGTGTGTTGGTTTTATGTTGAGGATTTTTTTGTTTTGTAATTTTTTTTATTGTTGTGTGTTTTTTGTAAGTATTGCATTTTCGGGTGTTGATTGTTTGCAAACGAATACAGGTAGGCAGATTGTTTCAGAGGACATAGATATAAAAGACATTGAACAAGATGGAAACAATAGAGAAGGAAAATACAATGAGTGTAATCACTGGGAAAACGGTAAACCACCTGATGATTATCATACCGAACGGGATAAATTTAAGACGAGCAGGTGGATCAATGCCCTAAAGGGTGGAGATTATAAAACATATAGAATTCCTGAAAGCCATGTTGTAACTCTTCTGGGGTTATTTAGATCAGCTTATACAACAGGGTCTAATTGGCAAACTGGTGAATTAAGCGCTCCTGCCGATGAAAATCTGATAGATATGCTTAATGGTGAAGATTCAGATCAATATAACGAGAGAAAAGAAAACCAGAAGAGAGATGGGGTAGGTGAACCTGAACCTAGAAGATACTTTCATAAAGATTACGATAAGATAAGTGATGATATGGGAAACT
>CAKMZU010000227.1:0-5056 GCA_929200485.1 uncultured Gammaproteobacteria bacterium
AAGATAAAAAGTTACCGTTTTTAGCAGACAGTGCCTTACCATCTGGAGACTTTTCATGGGTAATGGTATATTTTTAAATTCGGCTTCCCTTAGTTTATCTAATCATATATTTGTCTGTAGACTGGAGATAAAGTTCTAACAACTTGCTTTTTGATATGGAAATGCAGCAGGCAATTACCGGATCAGGATGAAGCAGTAGAATCTTTTTTTTGGTATGCAGGGTGTCTGGTAGAAAATCTCAGTTCTGGATAATAGTGTAACTTATTTTGATGAATTCTTTCTCAATCGTCGATTATGCCAGCGTTTAACGGTATGCCAGCGCCATAGAATGTCTACCAGGGTATAACTAACCGCTGAAAAAAGCACTGCACAAATCAAACTCCCTAGAAAGAGCGGTTCAATAACAGCATGGAAGTTGTTGGAGAACCAGTCTGCGGTTTGCAGTTCACCCACCATTGAAATTTTTTCGTTCATTAAAAAAGCCCCGAGTCGATAACAGGCATAAAAAACCGGTCCCATGGTCAGGGGGTTGGTAATCCAGACACAGGCAATGGCTAAGGGTAAATTGGCTCTAGCAAAAATACAGCCAATACAGGCAAAAAGCATTTGGGTAGGTAGCGGGATAAATGCGAAGAACATGCCGATCAACACGCCTCTAGCAGCATAACGGCGGTTGAGATGCCATACATCAGCTTTATGTAGCCAGCGATCAAGTAAGCGAAACGACTTGCTCTCTTGAAGTTTGCTCTTTTTTGGCATAAATCGTTGTAAAAAGCGTTTAGCCATTTAAATTTCCTAACAATCGGTTTTCGCTAATGTCCCACTTGAATTCCAAAGCCGTACTGGGTGATCATAAGGCCAGGGAGAAGATTCAAGCAGGATGCGATGATTTTTTTACTGGCCTATTGCCTGTCATTTTTTATTCATTCACAACAAGCAAAGCAGCTGCCAGATGAATGGGCTGTTTTTTTTCTACCTGCTTTTTTGGCGGCGCTGATTATACATCAGCAAACCGAGAAATGCTTAACAAAAAAGATAGCACAGGCCGTTATTGGGTTCCTTCTAGGTTACGGTTGGGTAACCCTTTATGCTGGATGGCATTTAGAATCCCGACTTAACTTGTCTGAGGGTATCCAGGATGTGCAGATGGAGGTTTCAGTTGAAGGCCTTGTTGTACACAAAGGGAATTATTCTCAATTCACAGCAGTCGTTAAGGCCATCACGCCTCAGAGCTTAGAGCGCCTCATAGGCCAAAAAGTTCGGCTCAATCTTTATCATCATCCAGAGGTGACTACCCCAAGCTTTCAGCCTTGTGACAGCTTACGTTTAACGGCTCGTTTAAAAACAATTAGAGGCCTCAAAAATATTAAAGGTTTTGATTACGAGGCTTGGGCATTTTCAGAAAATCTTGCTGCAAAAGGCTATGTCAAAAACCTAATTCAGGTTTTTTCGTCGCCCAAGGCCTGCATCCACAAGATCCGCCAACATTTTCGAGATAGCCTGATTGGCGCTGTAGGGCAAGAAAAAGCAGCATGGCTGGTTGCGGTGACAATCGGTGATCGGACGCTGTTATCCAAAGAACAAATGGGTTTACTTAAACGATCAGGTTTGATGCATCTTTTTGTGATTTCAGGGTTGCATATCGGATTAATTGCCGGATTTCTTTATGCGTTTATTCTTCTGGTCAGGCGAATGGGCGGGGGAGTCTTGATACCAAAGGACTGGCGTCCTTTTGCATTAGTTGCCTCTTTTGCTATTGCCGTCATTTATGCGTTGATGGCTGGTTTTTCCTATCCTGTTCAACGTGCATTAATCGGCTTGAGTGTGTTGACTGCAGGTAGCTTGGGCTGGTTGCACGCCTCTAAATGGATGAAGTATTGGTTAGCCATGGCGATATGCTTAAGTTTTTCGCCACTTGCCCCATTAAACAAAGGTTTCATTTTATCATTTTATGCTGTTTTTATATTGCTTCTAATAGTTACCCAAAAAGACATGTTGGGTTCTTGGTTGGGTAAGTGTTGGCTGTTTATTAAGCTTCAATGGAGTCTCTTTATAGCGCTCTTGCCAATGCAGCTGATGGTATTTAGCCAAACCGCCGTGTTATCGCCATTGATTAACCTGTTTATGATTCCTTTAATGACAGTAGCCATTATTCCTATGAGCCTGTTGCTATTTGTTTATTCTTTTTTTGCTGGTGTTGATAATCATGGGGTTGTGTTTTTTGCCGATACCTTATTTTGGTTGATGAAGGCATTAGAAAATGCGTTAACCCATTGGCCTTTTGAGTCTATGTTTGATCAATCTGTTGGTGTTTTTGAGTTCTGGATATTATTGGGGGCTATCAGTTTTTTATTTACACCTTGGTTAACATTTTTCAGACCATTGGCATACGTTTTGTTGGTTGCGATCATTATTAAGATCGTTTTACCTGAAAAACGGCCTGCATTGGCGGTAGATGTGTTGGATGTAGGGCAGGGGCTTTCGGTTTTAATTAGAACACCAGAGCACCAGTTATTGTATGACACTGGTGCAGGGTGGCAAGGAGGAAGTATGGGGGAATGGGTGATTCTGCCTGTGTTGAATCACTTAGATGTAAAGTCACTTGATACATTAGTGATTAGCCACTTAGATGCCGATCATGCAGGTGGCTTTGAAGATATTGCAAAAAAAATAGCCATTAATGAAGTTGTTAGCTCAGATATTTCAAACAACTCAGATTGGAAGGATTGTCATCGACAAAATCCATGGCAATGGGGGGCTGTGTATTTTGAATTTATTTCACTGAAAAGATTTAATAGTAGAAGAAAAAATGATCAATCTTGTGTGTTACTAATCGAATATCAATCGCAAAAAATTTTACTGACCGGAGATATAGAAAAAGCTGCAGAGCAATGGTTGCTTGATCAGGATAAGCTTGAAAAAGTTAACATATTAATCGTACCCCATCATGGCAGCAAAACTTCCTCAACCTTAAACTTTTTGCAAGTGTTATCACCAGAGCTGGCTATCAACTCAAGCGGCTTTTTAAATCGATATAGGCATCCGCATCCAATAGTGGTCGCTCGATATAAAACGTTAGGCATAGATCTGATTGATACTCAAAATCAAGGCCAAATTCAATTGCGCTTTGACGAAACCGGTAATGTCGAAAGGCAATACCGGAGAGGGAGCAAGGTCTTTTATTGGGAACAATAAACTTAACTTAGCTGTATTATGTATTATTATCACTAATACAATTTATTCTCATTAAGTTCGACATTATTCCACAGTCTCACATGCTGCCATATTAAGAAGAGGATTACATATTCCATTTTCATCAATGGCTTCATTATCAGAAACATCCGATAGTTCTGATAATGGCGAAGGGGTTCGAATGCTATCAAGCATTAACTGCCTTTTATTGTATCTCTTTGCTTTTTCATCTAAATAGATTTTATAAGCGTCTTCTCTTAGATTGCTTATATTTGGTAAATCGCACTCAAATTTAATCAGTGATTCAAGTTTGTCAGGATCTTCAAGTTGATTTTTGTAATCATTCAACAGTGGTAGAAGAAGTTTGTTGAATTTTTTATTCTCGTTGTTAAGCAGATAAATAACAACGTCTATCTCTTTATCACTATTCAGTTTACTGATGTCAGCACTTGCGAGTAACTCTAATTCATCCACAATCTGTTTTTTAAATTGTTTTAGGTTAAAAAGATTTATAATATTGCCTTTTATATCCGTTTTACCTCTCAATACTCGTATTGAATCATCTACCTCTGAATGTTCATTATTTAAAAATTCCAGGACATCCTTTTGGTACTCGTCGTGCTTTAATAATCGAGTGACCCTCTGTTTTTTTCCTTTCGAAGTCTTTCTGTATTTGTCTGTATTTATGTAAAAATTATCCATGTTGCAGGTTGTAGTGATAAGTGAAATTAAATGCGAAATAACAGATATCACAGGTACATTTTGACCCTTGGTGAGTTTTGATTTGACCATAAGTGTATTTAGGGATTTGGGATATAAGGATTTGCTTGTATCTACCTTGAATGTTTTATCATCTGTAGAATCTGACATAGTCATCGGTGATAATTCATCTTCTATTGCCCTTTTACTCGTTAACTCCAAATTTTTATTTCCTGTGTCGTTTTTTTTGTGGTCTTTTTTTCTGTCTTTAAACCAATTTTCAATAGCTGTGGGGCTTGCTTGTAACTCCAATGCTAACAAATGATTTTCTTCTTTATTTGAATTTGGGTTATCGTTGAATACTTCAGTAAGAATTTTGAGTTGCTCCTGTGAGAAGTTTTTTCTTTTTTTTCCATTTGAGGAAGGGGGACATTTTTTGTCTTCATTTTTTTCAAGTCTTCTCTTGTTCGCAAACCAATGTTTAACATTGTTGTGGTCTAATCCTAAGCGCTGTGCTATTAAATTTTTAGCGTCTCGGTCTGGGTGAGTTTGTTTGGCGTATTCTTCTTTAAGTTTAGTGATTTGTTCGCTTGTGAACCTTGTTCTTGTTTTGTTGGTTTTTCTATTTAGTCTTGAAGGAGATAATTTGCGGTCATAAGCAAATGATTCAGTACTGGATAAAGACTTTTCAGTACAAGTCGATACACCACTAAATACATCTTTTGTTAACAGTTTAGATTCCACATTTGCTAAATTTCCATCAGTTGTAATTTTGCATACTGGCTTAGCTAATAGCTTCTTCATTTCTTCAAATGTTGATGCGACAGAGTGATTAAAAAAAAGAATAAAAAAAACTGTGAAGAAAAAATTGTTCATATATAAACCCATGTTTGAGTCAATGCAGATCAATAAAGAGACCTATAGGGATTTCTAATTGAAGACCTGAAAATGTAATCAACTATAGGTGTAGATTCGTCAATAAAGTTCAGGATGGATTTGAATTTTTAATAAAGAAAAGTGCATTTCACTTTTTTATTCTGAAAATACAGAGAATTAAGATATTAATCTGTTGCAGGGTTGCTTTGCATTTTTTTTTTGGATTATTTTTTTTTGTGTGCTGGCCTAGCCTTTTTCCTTGGCGCTTGGTCGCCTTTGGCACTTGAAG
>CAKMZU010000227.1:5066-5941 GCA_929200485.1 uncultured Gammaproteobacteria bacterium
TTGTCGCTTTCTTTAGATTTAAAGTTGAAGCATCAGTATAAAGCCTGTTAAGGAATATTAACGGTAGAAAGGACTTCTCAATTTTAGAGTCTATCCACGTCGGGGTGGTAAAGAGTTTGGATTTTCTATCTTGCATTTGCTCATAGAAGGTATTTATAACTTTTTTTGAAAAGCTGTGCGACTCTGGCCTCAGTATGATATCGAGTACTGCTTTACTTTGTGGTGTTAGTGTGTCGTAAGTTACATCGGCTAGCTTTTTGAAATCATCCGATAAATTTTATATTGACTTTTTAAGGCTGTTAAGGACGACTGTTTTCATTTGCCCTTTTCTTTCTGATTTTTTTGAACAAAGTCTGCTTATAGCCGACTGATTTTCTTTTGTGTTTGGCTCAAGAAAAATATCCTTGAGTTCTTCTTGTGTCATTTGCTTATAGTCCTGATACATTGATTTGGGTTTTAAATATAGATCCCGAGACCTTATTAATAGCCCACAGATATCAAGTATTTTCATAACCGATTTTTCTGCCGTTGTTTTGTCATAATAATAAATCTCACTGAGGCAATGAGACTCTTCGTTTTGTTCACTCTGATTTGAATTACCAGCCCATAAAGCACTTTTTAAAAAGAGGAGGCTTGTCATTAGAAGGCTAAGATAACCAGTAGAGAGGAAGGACATAAAATGATTCTGCCAAAAAGCATAGATGCCAAGGTAAAAAATCACTTTAACTTTGATAGAAATCACCAGTAAAGTTCAGCATGAATGTAGATTTCTAAAAAGAGAAGCGTCACGGGATTTTTATCTTTGTACTTTAAGGGCACCTCTAAAAATTGCTTTTGGCTTCTGTCAAAAAAGTTATTGGCCTTGTTTCTTAAAA
>CAKMZU010000228.1:0-212 GCA_929200485.1 uncultured Gammaproteobacteria bacterium
ATGAGACTTGCCATAGCGATATTGATCAGATTAATAATTTGCCAAAAAACTTTTATATTTAAATCAGCTGCTGAACTTATGAAAAAGTGTATGTCTAATATCGCTGCATGAACGTTATATATTATTAAAGTATAATTTAGCCAATAAAAATTCATGTATGAAATACCTTTTAATTCCTCTCATATTTTTTCACATATCTTTAAATGCTTCAT
>CAKMZU010000228.1:222-3710 GCA_929200485.1 uncultured Gammaproteobacteria bacterium
ATTGATAGGGCAATCAGAATAATCCAGCATTTTTTAAATGACACCAAATATGAAATCGATGAACCTTCTCAGGAAGCACTTACTAATATGAATAAAGATATGGACAATATGTTTCAAAAAATTGGCATTGATAGGGATGCCCCATTCACACCAGCAACTGCCGTAAGTACTTCAAGAGGTGAGATCACTCTTGACCAAGTTATATTCGATGGAATAGAAAAATGCGAAGCTTACATTTCATCCATTTTTTCGCAGCTCAAGAAAAAAAATAAACATATTAAATTACCTCTAGGAATTAGAAAATTTGATAACGAATTCAAGCTACTAAAACCGTAATCTCATGAGTTTACTTTTTCATCACCCTCAACCTTCTTCATACAATATGATAGCTATAACCAAGGTTGTCGCTTGCATTGTTCTCGATCCCCAATAGAGTATTCATATAAAATTTGAGCTCAACGGAAACGCAAATTGCCGCGATTTAATTCATTGATGGATTTGACACCCATTAGTTTCATTCCTCGCTCAATTTCATCCTGCATATTCTGTATTGCTCGCTCTACACCTGCTTGCCCACCTGCCGCTAGCGCATACAAATACCAACGCCCACCAGAACATGCCTTGGCACCGATGGATAAAGCTTTTAATACATGTGTGCCCCGCCTGATTCCCCCATCACAAATAACGTCAATATCATCACCCACAGCATCGACAATCTCTGCTAGCTGATCAAAAGGGGAACGAGAGCCATCGAGCTGCCTACCGCCATGATTAGAAACCATAATGGCACTTGCACCTAGCTTTACCGCTCGCTTTGCATCTTCACAGGACATAATGCCTTTAATCACAAAGGGCTTATCCCAATAATTGGCAATAGTTTCTGCCGATTGCCAATCCATTGTCTGATCTAACATATGGGTAAAATAATCCGAGATGGTCAAAGCAACCTTATTGCCTTCATCCAGATAATCTTTTAATTGAGGTAACTCAAAAGGGGCCTTTGTCAGGTAATTAAAGGTCCATTTAGGATGCCTTACAAAACTCAAGAAGCTTTTTGGAGTTAATCGAAGCGGTGAGGTGAACCCTGTTTCAATATCCCGCTCACGATTACCACCTACGGCTACATCAACCGTAAGAACCAGCACATCAATATCTGCTGCCTTACATTGATCAATCATATGGCGTGTTAAGCCCTGATCTTTATGCACATACAGTTGGAACATTTTTGGTGTATTAACCAACGTCCCGATTGCCTCAATGCTAGTCGTTCCAAGGGAAGACAAACCAAAGAGTGTTCCAAATTTTTCAGCCGCTTTTGCAACAGCCATTTCACCTTCAAAATGAAATAGTCGTTGCAATGCGGTAGGTGATAAAAAAAGCGGAAGATTAAGTTTTTGACCCGCGACAACCGTCGACATATCAACTGAATCGACCCCTGTTAACGTATTTGGGACAAGGTCGCACCGATCAAAGGCTATGGTATTTCGTTGTAACGTTATCTCATCATCAGCCCCACCATCAATGTAATGAAAGATAGGGCCGGGTAAACGTTTTTTTGCGAGTTTTCTAAATTGATGCGTATTATAGCAGTGCATTAATCTCATACGACTATTCCTGAAAAAATCGGAGTTTACTTCGAATTGATGGTAAAACCATCTATTTAGTCCCCTTTTTTAGCCTGATTAAATTGAATTAATTCCCTTCTTAAATGTCTTAATAGGCACATTTAACAGTGAATATTTACCCATGAGCAAAAGAAACAAAGTTCTTCTCGTTGGCTGGAATCCTGAGGTTGTTGACTACAGTAAATGGCCAGATATGAATGCAGAGAAAGTCTTAACTGGGCTCAATAATGAAAAACAGGCACTCAAAAATATGGGATATGAGCCAGAGCTTTTCTTTCTAGACAATGCAAACACTGCGCCAGAAAAAGTTGAAGCGCATCTGCAAAAGGAAAAGTATGACTGTGTGTTAGTGGGTGCAGGTGTTAGAAATAATCCAGATCACCTTGTACTTTTTGAAGCATTAGTTAACGTCATCCATAAAAATGCCATTAACTCAAAAATTTGTTTTAACACAAGCCCAAAAGATACTGCTGAAGCCGTAAAAAGATGGGTATGAACATAAGAACTTGCTTATAGTTCGGACATTCACACAACAGGCGCTTTGACCGCCTTTCGAATGGCAATTAACAGATCATCCCATTTGATCGGTTTAGGAATATACCCATCCATTCCTGCAGAAAAACAGCTAATTCGGTCAGATAACTGAACATTAGCCGTTATTGCATAAACAGGTAAATGCTCCCCCGTTTTTATTTCACGTGCCCGAATAAGTTTGGTTGCCTCTAAACCATCCATTTCGGGCATTTGCATATCCATAAATACAATGTCGTATTTATTCTTTTCAATTAAATGCAATGCTTCAATACCATTTCCACAGACATTGACTTGATACCCTTTTTTAACAAGTAATTTTTCCAGTAACAGCTGATTAACCAAATTATCCTCAACAACTAATATCGAGAGGCCTTGAAGGTGCTCTTCTAGCGACTCATTATCAAATTTATCCGTTAATGATAATGCCGCTTTTGTGATAACCTTGCGATGAGATAAACATTCAAATAAGGCACCTAGCTTAATGGGCTTTTTCACCACCTGCACAGGACTAGACTCATTGATCAACTGCGGCTTAGGTTTTACTAAAGACACAAGTTTGACGATATCTGCTTGAGGTTGCTCCTCTTTAATAAAGTTAAGGACATTGTTGTATTCATTTTCATCTAACGAGCTATCTAAGATTATGGTCTGATAAACTTTTTGCGAAATAGGCATATCAGAACTTAACGTTAAGAAATCTTTAATAACTGTCGTTCTAAAGCCAAAATAGTCAAGTAAATAGGCAAGCCAGTGACGTTGAGTTCCATTTTTAACAGCAACCATGACATCCTGGCCATCGACATGGCAGATATTAAGCACAGGATCCTGCCACTGAATCACCTCCATATCACAGCTAAAAGCAACAGTTGTGCCCTCACCTTCTTTGCTGCTTAATGTAATGTCACCATGTAATAGATCAACCAATTTCCTGCAAATGGTAAGGCCTAACCCTGTCCCTCCAAATTTTCGAGTCGTTGATATATCCCCTTGCTTAAAGCTTTCAAAAATGGATTCCTGTTTCTCTGGCTGGATACCCATGCCTGTATCTGTCACAGAAAAACAAACAGGCACGCCAATAGTTTTATCTGAATTTTTCTCTCGGCCTAAAAAGCAACGAAGTGAAATTTCACCTTCACTTGTGAACTTACAGGCATTGCTCAGCAAATTAAACAGAATTTGGCGAACACGCCCTAAATCACCAGAGACCTTTGCAGGTATTCCAGGATCAATAAGCACGATGAATTCGATACCTTTAGAAAAAATAACTGGGGCCATAGTCTCAGCAATACTTTCAATGGCTTGCCGAAGGTCAAAAGTGATGTATTCGAG
>CAKMZU010000228.1:3720-5908 GCA_929200485.1 uncultured Gammaproteobacteria bacterium
AGTTCCAGCTTCCCTGCTTCGATTTTCGAAAAATCCAATATATCATTAATGATACTCAACAGAGATTCGGCACTTTGTTTTACGGTTAGCGCATATTCTCTTTGCTCATCATCAAGCTCTGTTTCAAGCAGTAAATTATTCATGCCAATAACTCCGTTCATTGGCGTGCGTATTTCATGACTCACTACAGCTAAAAAATCACTTTTAGCGCGATTGGCACATTCGGCCTCCTCTTTGGCTTTTTGCGTTTGGAGTGCATGACTAGCTAACGGAACAAAGCGCTGGGCGAGTTCGAGATGATGATCTTGATAAAATTCTGATTCGAGATGAAAACAAATCAACACTGTTGCATTAACACCCGTTTCAAGGGGCAAATGGATAGCAGACTTGGCAATAGCAGCTACGTTGATGGGCGTTTTTTGATATTCCTCATAGCGATCTAAATCATTTATTAGCACTGGCGAACCATTTAATACCTGTTTGAATAAATCCTTTGGCATTAAATGCATATTATCGAATAAGCTATTCGTAGTAGCCACTGGGGCTAAACCCTGTTTTTCACTTAAGCTAAGAATGCAAGCACTGGTATAGGGTAAAAAACCTGCAATGGAATTGAGTAATTGATGATAAACGTCTTTTCGCTTTCCAGGTTGCGTTAAAACCGTTAGCGTCTCTAACAGACTATCAGATTCCAATCGACGCTTTAACTCACTGGTTCTTGCATACTCCAACTGTATTAGCGTTTGACGTAACTGTTCGTCATTTGTCATCGATTGTTCCATCAACAGATAAGCTCGTTATTTTCAAATACTCAATTTTAAGAAAAATTGATATTCCCTTCAGTCCTTAAAGATATAGCTAAGCTCAGCCTATTTTTCCAACCCGGCTGAGTATTTCAGTTAAAATTTGTGTGACGGACTATGGATTTTGTAAGGGAGATAACATTTTATAAAGATAAATGACATTCTAGCTATTGACACGCTATAAAGTTCAGGGACGTAATTTTGTTTCTTCTCTCTCTTCAAATATTTTCTCAAGCAATTCTTTTCTGTGAATTTGTTTATCCCTTGGTGCTTTAATACCAAAACGTACTTGATTACCCTTCACGCTCAGTATGGTCAATGTCACGTCCTCATCAATCACCAGGCCTTCATTAAAAGTACGCGTCAGTATTAACATGTCTCAAACCTTCAGGGGGTAGTTATTTGACCCTAAAGGAGTTCATAAATGTCATCAAGCCCAATAAATAAGCTTAATGTTGAATCAGCCAACAATTATGAATATTGGCACGTTTTGAAAAATCAGGATCTATACTTTGTTGATGAAAATCAGTGACCTTATATCGATTCGCTATTTTTTCATCTAAAACGAAGCCTCGTCTGTTATTTGAAAAAATCAATGTCCCCCCTTCATTTAAGCGACTCATCGTCTGCTCAATCAAAAAGCGATGATCTCGTTGAATATCAAAAGACCCACGCATTTTTTTGGAATTTGAAAAGCTTGGCGGATCTAAAAATATTAAATCGAACGATTCCCGAGAGGTTTTTATGAAATCCATAACATTCTCATTGAGTAAGCGATGCTTTTTGGGGTCTAACCCATTAGCTCTGAAGTTTCGTTGAGACCAGGATTGATAGGTTTTAGACATGTCAACACTTAAGGAAGACTCAGCGCCACCTGCAACGGCATGAAGGGTAGCTACACTAGTATAAGAAAACAGATTTAAAAAACGCTTACCACTCGATTGTTGAGCAATATAACGACGAACAGGCCTGTGGTCTAAAAATAAACCGGTATCCAGATAGTCCGTAAGATTGACCAGCGCTTTAATAGTGCCTTCGTTAACAGGGAAAAAGTGTTGCTGCTGATCCATTTTTTCATATTGTGCTAACCCTTTTTGTTTTTTACGGGTTTTCATAATAATTTTATTGTCATTTTTCAGCGCAAAAACAGCCTTAACGGCAGCTATAAACTGTTGTCGCCTCTGCGTCACTGCAAACTCATCCACAGACTTCGGTGCTTGATATTCCGTCACCTGAAAGAACTCGCCATACACATCCAGTGCAAAGGCATACTCTGGCATATCCGCATCATACAACCGATAAGCATCAATAGACTCTCGACCAATCCATTTCTTTAATCGCTTTTGATTTTTCATCAAACGATTACCGACCATTTCAACGCCTTG
>CAKMZU010000229.1 GCA_929200485.1 uncultured Gammaproteobacteria bacterium
CACAGAAAAATCTGTGACTGCTGAACCAGACAAATGCTGTGAAACGAAGTACTAGAACCATTAAATGAAGAAGAGGCGCCTAAAAAATCTCAAAAAGGTTGGCGAAAGAATAGCAAAACCCAACGTTAATTAAAGTGGATGTAGTTGAATATAATGTAGCTGGCAGCTGGGTTACGCATAGATTAATATAAAAGCTTTCCAGCATTTCAATGCGTTCAACTTCGCAGCTGATTTTAATTGGTAAATTATATTGTCATAAAAAGAGAGATAGAGGGTATATGGCCTTCTCTGGTTAGCTTAAAACCAAACAGGATCAGAGTGCAAGCATAGCTTTTGGATTGAAATTGGCGTTTAGTTCATAATCTTCATACCCTCTAGGGTTACAAACCACCTGTGTTGAACCAATGTTATACGCAAAGTTTGAATGCAGGTGGCCATGAATCCACGCATTGGGTTGATAGGTAGTCATCAGCGATTCATAGTTACTGGCAAATGCACCACAAAGATTGTGTGATCGATACTCGATGGGAATTGATTGAATGCTAGGGGCATGATGCGTAATGATGACTCTCTTTCCGGGAAAGGGCTTCTTTAAAGTATTTTGAAGAAACTGCTCGGTTTCTTCATTTAGCAAGCGTGCATCATTAGGTGTGAATAATCGCTGCTTGCCATTTTCCAGCCATTTGATAAGCCTGTGGTCATTCATTCTTCGGCCTGCTTCGTCCATCGCTGATTCCTGAGTGGGATCGCCCAGAATGGCGTAATCTGTCCAAAGCGGAGCGCCAATAAATTCCGTATTATTGATAATTACCCGATCATTATTGAGCAAATGAACTTGTGTGCCCTCCATCGCCTGACACCATTGCAGCAGTGCCTTCTGATAGCATTGATTATAAAATTCATGGTTGCCCAAGCATAACAGGATAGGTTTGCCTTGATTTTGAGATTTTATCCAATCAAAACTTCTCTGGCTTGTATCGCCAATATCGCCAGCTAAAACCAGCACGTCGGCATCGGTAGCTGGTATTTGATAAGTGATGTCTTGTTTAAAAAACTCAATGTGCAAATCGCTCTGGTATTGAATTCTCATGATGAAACTCAGTTAAAAAATTATTACTTAAGATAGATGGCTTTAATATTTTGTACCAGGTGCATTTTATTGAATGGGTATCAGGTATCTTTCTTCAAAAAAGTATCAATAACTCCTCACAATTCTTGTACACACAACCAGTCATTTCCTACTTTTTTAGCAGAGTCTATGAATACCAAAGAGCCTCTAGCGATATCATTAAAACATATAGGATCACCTATAGTTGCTTGAAGTCTATCAAGATATTTGGATGATGATAAGAAGGCGCCGGTGAAGACTTTCCAGCGATTGATTGGTATAAAGAGAATCTTCATCATTTAAAGAAAACCAACAGTATCGACTGCGGATTATAAAAGTTTTTTAACCAAAATTTCTTGCAAAACGGGCGCTTCTTGTTCTTGTTCTTGTTCTTCTTCTTCAATATGTGTCTGAGTATTTTCTATTTTTAATAGAAATACTTTCATCCAATCCGGTTTTATTTCATTGATTCCATCTTGGAGTGAAATCAATTCTTCGTATTCTCTATTCGTCAAACGTTCATTACAACCCGATGCTCTAGAATACCTACACAAAGCTCTTAGTAAATCTTTTTCCGCAAGTTTCTTTTCATAATAGGGAGCGACAAAATTCGTTATAATGCCGTAGGCAAACCCTAGCACTGCACCGGTGCCTGCATGTATTATCATGTTATGATCAATATATTGGTTAAGAATTTCGTCTTCTTTGGGTGTGAGGTTAAGAGTTGCCCATCCTTTTATTGGTATTATGCTTTTGCCAAACACGCTAATCAAAGTCCCGCAGTTAAGTCCTGCACCCATCCACGCTCCCGAAGCAGCACCCACTCCGGTACATTTTATAATGGATACCAGTTTCCATAGAAGTGAAGTTGAATTCGCGGGAGTATTGATTAAAAAAGCAAAAATCAATAAAAGTACTTTCATTTAAAAAAAGCCTAAAAAATCGAACTTGTTCAATAAAAAAATATGAAATATCAGGGTAAAAAAATCTATTAACTTAATTGCTGTCTTCCTACAACTTGCTCTCTTAGAAGTGCTTATGTTGGTTTAGTTCAGAAAGAAGATTGTTCACTTGTAAATGATATATATTTAATTATTCATGACTGTTTTAATTATTTTTACAGATCATAGCTGTCGTCGTATAAGTTCTCTCCTGAAATATTAATAATAGACGTACGGTCTTCTTGAGTGGTGTTCTTAAGTTTTTTTTCACCATGTATTAATTCCCTTGAATTCAAAGGCCCCATGATAATCTGCGTTGCAGTTAATCCACTTAGTAGCACGCAGCTAAAACTCATGCAAGGATTGTTGGCGGCAAGGCAGACTCAGTTTGCTGATGAACAAATACATTCAATAAAATAATAAATAAAGTCATTTTAAGATTGGGCCTCATGATGGGTTCCAAAGATAAACCGTAGGGTTCATCTTGATAAATAAGGTTCGATGTTATTTAATGTAATTAGTTCAATATATATAGATATAAGTAAATCTTCACGCCGATACGTTTTAGTAATTCGAATATTTTACCCTTATACTTCCTTACGTTTTTAATCTATATTTTGTATGCGCGAATCATTTTACGTTTTTTTGATAAATATGCATAAATTGTTGTCTATTATATTAAAGGGATAATTTTGATGGTGGAGTCGTTTGCGTATTTATTATTTTTAAATAACTATCATTAATAGCAATAAATGTGTATGACTTATTCAGTCGTTTCTTAAATAAATCGATCTAACAAGGTTTTGAATTTGCGTTTTAAGCATACATTGAATCCCCCTGTCTTTTTTAGTGCAACTTTAGCCATTTTTCTCTTGGCGGGTTTTGCTGTGTTTGATCCAAAAGGGATGAGTAATTTCTTTACCCAGCTTCAAGGCCGACTAACGGCCAACTTTGGCTGGTTTTATGTGTTGACTGTGGCGTTGATCTTGATCTGTATCGTATTCCTTTGTGTCTCGAAATATGGGGAGATTAAATTGGGCCCCGATCATTCAGAGCCAGAGTTTAGTTTTAAATCCTGGTTCGCCATGTTGTTTTCAGCCGGAATGGGCATAGGATTGGTATTCTTTGGTGTCTCAGAGCCTGTTATGCATTTTGTTTCTCCGCCCGTGGGTAAGCCCGAGACAGTAGAAGCTGCGAGAGAGGCCATGAAAATTACCTTTTTTCACTGGGGTTTTCATGCGTGGGCAATTTATGCACTAGTGGCGTTAATTTTGTCATTTTTCAGTTTTCGGCATGATTTACCCTTAACCTTGCGTTCAGCGCTTTACCCTATTATCGGTGAGCGTATTTATGGTTTGGCAGGTCATCTAGTCGATATTTTTGCCATTATCGGGACAGTCTTTGGTGTGGCGACATCGCTTGGCTTTGGTGTGTTGCAAGTCAATTCCGGGCTGAACTATCTGTATAACATTCCCGTTAGCATTACTGTTCAGTTGTTATTGATATTTATCACGGTGTTGCTTGCGACGATTTCCGTCGCTTCTGGGCTTGAGAGAGGTATTCGTTATTTGTCAGAAGTTAATTTGTTATTGGCATTATTTTTTATGCTCTTTGTTATCATATTAGGCCCTACTTCCATGTTATTACCGATGTTTGTGCAAAACACAGGGGCCTATTTGTCTGATATAGTGAGTAAAACCTTTAATCTTTATGCCTATGATTCCAATAACTGGATCGGCGGTTGGACAATTTTTTACTGGGCTTTCTGGCTCTCCTGGTCGCCTTTTGTGGGGATGTTTATTGCTCGAATTTCCAAGGGCAGGACGATAAGGGAATTTATTTTAGGCGTCTTATTTGTTCCATCTTTGTTGACCTTTATCTGGATGACTACCTTCGGTAATACCGCGATTGAATTAATTATGAATCAGGGTAATTCCGCCCTCCGCGAAGTGGTACAAAAGGATACATCCCTTGCGTTGTTTCAGTTTTTAGCGAGTTTTCCTTTTACAGATGTTTTATCGATGCTTGCTATTGTGATTATTGTGATATTTTTTGTCACCTCTTGCGATTCCAGTGCCATGGTGATTGACATTTTATCGTCAAAAACAAATGGCTCCTCTAAATCAAATCCAGATGAAAAAGAGATAGGGCCATTATGGCAGCGCATTTTTTGGTCATTACTGATCGGCGTTGTTGCCATTGTATTAATGCTTGCAGGGGGGCTTAAAGCTTTGCAGGCGGCAACTATCGCAAGCGCTTTACCCTTTAGCATTATTCTTTTATTGGCAACCTATGGGTTATTAAGCGGATTGATGACAGATTCTTTAAAAAAGGAGAGCCTTGAGCAAATTAAAATAACACCGCCTCAAAGTGCAAAGGGTGCTATGGCGTGGCAAGCCAGATTATCCAATTTAATCCATTTTCCCAGGCGTAAACAAGTCAAAATCTTTAATGAAAATATCGTTTATCCTGCGATGTCAGAGGTGGCTTCAGAACTTGAAAAGCAAGGTGTATATAGCAAGGTGGATATGGATGATGAGAATGATTCGCCTTGTTTAAATATCAGCCATGGCGATGAGCAAAACTTCATGTATAAAATCAAGCCACGTTGTTATCTTCAGCCTAGTTTTATGATGGATGATGAAGATGACGAGGCTAGAAAATATTACCGAGCCGAGGTGTTTTTATCAGAAGGAGGGCAAGACTATGACATTATGGGCTGGAGTAAAGAGCAAGTCATCAATGATATTATCCGACAATATGAACAGCATATGCATTTTTTGCATGTAATTCGATAAATTGAGCCATCCAAATTTTTGGTATTCAAATGGCTCTGATTACCTAAGATGTTTTACAGTGTGCCGTATAGTTTAACCGACGCTAATTAACTTTCAGTTTTTAATTAGTTCTGTGTTTAGCATTCTCATCATTTGCAAAATTCTTTTTCATCCCCAAACCATATCCAACAAAACCACTAGCGACCGCGCCGATAAAAAAGCAATCGTAATAAAAATCATATAGATTATCTTTATATGGGTTTGGATTTTTATGTTGAAGCCTGCCTGTTATGGAGGTAGCAGGTGGTTCATCAAGGCCCGAATAGGCGAGTGCTACAAAGTACTACCGCCAATTGCTGCACTTGTAACAGTGTACCAGATAACTGATGCGACTTTTGCTGCTAATGAATTAGGATAAACGGAATCATGTGTTAAGCAGATGAAAACTAGTACATATACTTTCACTAGAAATATCCTTAAATATCAATTCAAATATTTAGGTAGTTCTAGTCTGATTTTGTTCCTTATTTCTCAATATTGAGCAGTGACCAAAAGGCTGAAAGAACTGATTATTCAGTGGGAATATTGAGTAAGATGAAAAATGCTAATTGAGTTAGATAAACAAGGTGTCTGGAAGTCGCTTACCCCCATTCTTGATTAAGGCTTTGTGGTTTTAGTAGACCTGAGTATTTTCTGAAAACCCATCGCGATAATATAACTTAAACTATCCTTAGGGAGGTCATCAAGGCTTTTACTTCTGGGGATTTCTTGGTCATGCAATGGTTACTCTTTACTATTTTCAGTTTGATGTTTTTATTAAACTGTTCGTCGAATAAAGATTCTGATGATGGCTTTTCCCGTTCATTCAGTGAATCTCCTGATAGGGAAAGTCATATGGTGGTATGCAATACCTCTAGCGTTCGCCTAATGCTAGTCAATGTTTTTCAATATTATATCAGCGAAGATGAACAAACATTTCTCTGTGAAAGTTTATACGAATCAGGCTTTTTTTTAGACGAAGAATCATTAGCAGAAGAAGAGGTAGTTAAAGACCCAGTTGAGTCC
>CAKMZU010000230.1 GCA_929200485.1 uncultured Gammaproteobacteria bacterium
AAGATCGGCGAGTTCTTTTTTGTCGTTGATCATGTCGTTGATTTTTTCTTCAAAAATGCCTTCAGTGATTAATCGATGCGCCTGCACGTTTTTCTTTTGACCAATTCGGTAAGCTCTATCTTCTCAATCGTGTGAATTACCGTTTATTGTCTTGGACTTTTTTCCATTGAGTTCGTAATATCAATAAATTACTTCCGCCTATAAATATAAGTCCTAATAAAACATTGACAGTCACATGCTCATTAAACAGGAAATAGCCTGAAGAAATTGAAAGAATCATTTCACTGTATATAAAGGGCGCTAGAAATGCTGCATTTTCATAACGATAAGCCATTATGAGTGCAAATATAGAAGTGTTTGAAATAATCCCCAGGCCAGCATATGGGATCAGTTCACTTATTTCAAGGGGTTGCCAATGTTGTATTGCCAGTGGGCTGAGTAAAAGCGCTGATAATACTGATGTGACAAATAGAATGGCAAAAAGAGACTCAGTTTCGGCAATTTTTTCAGTAATCACAGCATAGACTGAAAATAAAATCGCAGCGACGAAAAGTGCACATGCGCCTAATGTATGAGCCGATGTTCCGCTAAATCCGACAACGATAAGCACACCGCAGAATCCAATCAGGTTGGCAAAGACCGTAGTAGTACATATCGGCTGCCGTATAATCAGATAGGAGGCGATTAGCGTGAAAAGTGGAATAGTAAAAGCTATCACAGTGACTGCATTGATTGTACAAATTCTGACGCCAAAGAACCAAAAAAGGGTTCCTATGCTGAGAGATAATGAGCTGCAAAGAAGCGGCAGGGGGTTTTTAATAAAGCGTCTATTAGGTTTTTTTTTGTGTAGAAGTCCGAAGATTAGTAATAGTAGGGCTGCAAAGAAAAATTTCAGGAATGCTACTTGGGTGATGTGCGCCTGATCTTCATAGTGTTTGACAATAACATCTGCTAAGTGCACACACAGTACATTTAGCAAAAAAAATGCGATGCCTTTATAGTGTAAATTGGAATCTCGCATTCAAAAAAATCTACTAGCCTGCGTGGCTGTCTTCTTGTTCATATTTGTCTGCTAAATACGCTTTAATCTGACTGAATGCTTCTAAAAGCTTGTGAATTTCATCTTCTGTATTTGCTGCAGTCAGTGTAATACGATGACCTTCCTCACCCGGTTTAACCATGGGGTAAGGTGAAACAGTCACTAGAATACCTGTGTCAAATAACAGGTTAGCTGTTTCTATCGTGTCTTGGTTATCTCCGATTAATACAAAGATGATTGGGAACCATGATTTATTTAATACGTCGAAGCCCAAGGCTCTGAGTCCGTTAATCGTCATGCGTGTCAGCTGGTAAAGCTTATGTCTGTAATTATCACCTCGCTTTTCATTGATCGTTAAGCCTTTGGATAAGGTGGCCAATGAAGCAGTAGGGCAAGGGCCTGATAAGTCATAGGGAGTTGAAAAACCCTTAATAAAATCTTGCATTTTTTTGGAACATGCAACAAAGGCAGCAAGCGACGAATAAGCCTTGGAACAGCCACCAACATAAATAATATTGTCGTAATTCAAGTTGTAATATCTAACAATACCATTACCCTTTTTTCCATAGGGGTAATCATCGGATGGGGATTCACCAATGACACCAAACCCATGAGCGTCATCAATATAAACCAGAGCATTATGCTTTTTGGCAAGGTCAACAATGTCAGGTACCAGAGCTAAATCACCACTCATGCTATAAACGCCATCAATTAAAATAACTTTACGCGGATTGTCCTTGTGCTGGATTAACTGGCTTTCAAGTGTTTTTAAGTCGTTTTGTTCAAAGGATACAAGGCTTGCACCACTGTCTCTGGCTATTTTGGCACCTTCATACAGGGTTTCATGACCAGATTTGTCCAAAAGCATGATGCCCCCTTTGCCAACCAAAGCAGGGATAACGCCGATAGAAATCAACGTGACGGTAGGAAAGATCAAAGTAGCTGGCGCTTCAAGCAAAGAGGCCAGTCGTGACTCCAAGTCTAAATATATACCTGGACTAGCAACAAGACGGCACCAGCTTGGATGTACCCCCCATTTGCTAATTTCGTCACTGATATCTGCGTTCATTTCCTCATCAAGATCAAGCCCCAGATAATTGCAGGAGGCGAAGTCAATTACTGAATGTGATGTATCTGTCCATATTCGGCGACCTTCAATTTTATGCGCGGTTAAGTCATACTGTTTCATTTTACCTAACATGTCATGTATGTGTGAACGGCGGTGTTCTTTTTTGTTGGTTTTTATTAAGAGGTCTTCTGTGTTCATAGGCTTATGATCTCTTTTCCCATAAATGTCTGGTAAATACTTCGTTAAATCCTACCTTTTTACAGGCATGATTAGACCAAGCGTGTTTGTCGCAATTCACAAATATATTTCTATACTTATTTTCGTATGCAAGGTTGATACGATAGGCTAGCATCATTGAATTTAACCCGAGTCGGCTGTAATCCGAGCGAGTCGCACCTTCGGAGCAAAACACTTCACCATCGACCACAGAAAAGGCTCCTATAGTTAGCATTTCGTCTTTCTTAAACGCTGCGAAGCAAAATAGAGTAAGATGGCTATTGCGACAACTGTTGCGTATTTTATCTGTGAATTTACTAGCTAGGTTATCAGGTATTTGATTTTGAATTTTGTTGAGTGCCATAAATTTTTCAAGCGCATCAGAATTTGTATCAATCTGTTGAATACTGATGTCAGAGAAGTCATGTTTATAAAACTTGGCGATGTTTATAGGTTGCTTGTCAGGTTGTGCTTCATATCGATACCATATTTCTTGTTCTTCGACTAATTCCTTATAGCCTTCCTTTTTTAGCTGATCGATAAATACTTTATCTGTTGCTGTATGCGTATAAACTCTTGGTGGGGAGGATTTATCGAGAAAAAAATCTTCCGCTTTATGAAGTTGTTTCGCATCTAGAGACTTGTCCACATGGATGCAGTTGTAATAAGGTCGATCAGCGTCTTCAACCCAGGAAATTTGATAGGAGTTTTCCTGTTTAAAATCATCAAAATAAAGATCATTCCATGCATGGTTAGCTTTGAAGATAACAGAGCCGATTTCGTTGTTTTTCATCCCTCAAGCCCTATGGGTTAAGTTTATTCGGTCTATCTTGTCAGATGAGGTTTTAGGGAGATCGTTCAAATAAATAAAGTTGTCAGGAATCATGTGGAAGGGTAATGAGTGCGCCAGCGATCTTTTAATGGTTTTATCAGACAGTATTTTGTTGTTTTTTGTGGAGTAGTAACAGTAAAGTATTGGCTTTTTGTCTGTAATGCTTTTTAAAACAACACAGCATTCATGAATATCTTCAATCAAGGCCAAAGCTGATTCTATTTCACCTAATTCAACACGGTAGCCATTTATTTTAACGAGGTGATCTTTCCTACCGCGGTAATGCAAAATGCCCTGTTGATCTTTAAAACCATAGTCGCCAGTCTTCCAGTATCGACCTTCAGCATTTTGAAAAGGGTTAAAACTTATGCAAGACTTCGTTAACTCGGTTTGATGTAAATACCCTTGGCATACCGTATCGCCACAACACCAGAGTTCGCCAATTTCGTTTGCTTTACAAAGGCGATTTTCTTCCTCGTTGACAACTAAAATATCACAGTGCTCAGCCGCTTCACCTAAAGGTACCGCTGACCATTTGGTTAGCTCTTCATCAGTTTGGTCGATATGAAAATAGGTAACGATATTAGTTTCAGTTGGCCCGTAGATGTTAAAAAAAGCAGTCTTAGGCAAGACTGTTCTAAGTTCTTGTAATTTTGGTATAGGGAAAGGCTCGCCAGCGTACATGATTGAACGTAAACTATTTTTGTTTTTTCCTAGCCCCCCTCTTTCTTTTAATGTGGTTAATGTGCTTGGTGTAGTATAAAGAATGGTCACTTTTTCTCTTTCTAAAAGTGAAACATAGTCTTTGTGCTTTTCATACGATGACCTTGGTTTGTTCCAGTCAAAACAGATCAGTGTTGCACCTGCAGATAATGTATTAAATATATCGAAAACAGATAAATCAAATTTTAAAGGCGCTCTGGATATTATTTTATCTTTAGTTGTTAGCTGAAATTTACTCTGCATCCAATCAATAAAGGCAACGGCATTTTTGTGGGAAAGCATTATCCCTTTAGGGGTGCCTGTGGAGCCTGATGTGTGCAGTATATAGGCTAGCTGATCATTGCAAATTGTAGTGTCTGTTGTCTTTGCCTTGTTTGTTTTAGTGTCTGATAAGTAGTCAGAAAATAGGATAATTTTTTTGTTCTCTGGGCAGGTTAGAACTCGCTTTTCTCCAATGACTATTACTTTTTTGATGATGTCGGAGTTTAAAATATAAGCGTGTCGATTGATTAATGCGCTGTCGATAATAATTAAATTTATTTTTGCAGCTACAATAATCGGAGTAATCCTGCTTTCTGGCGACAGCTCATCTATCGGTATATAAGAATTACCACTATTTAATATACCGATTGCGGCAGCAATACTCTGATGATGAATGGTTGAGAGAATGCCAATCCCTGAGTGGTTTGTTATCTTGGTAGATAGGCTATCAATACAGCTTGTAAATTGTATGGCAAGATTTTTCAGTTCTTGATAAGTAACCTTTAGGCCAGATTCTTCTATTACGGCCGTAGATCTTGGTTGATTTTCTGCACTTTTAAAAAATTGATGATGTAGATGCATTGATAAAGAGCCCACTTCTGAGTGCGTGATGTTAAATTAGATTTCAGGCAAAGAATATGTCTATATTGCAAATGTTGTTGCTAAACTTTTCGTGGCGTATTGCTTGTTCTTCTTTCCATGTCTTAAGTATCTGGTTAAGGTAAAATTCATTTATTTTAAGAACATGAGAATCTACATCGACATCTACAAATACTTGGGAGAAGTACTCTGCCATAATTCTTTTTGCCTTTTGGGAGTTGCTCCATCCAGAAAAAAATAAGATATCTCCAGGATTTACCAGTCTTTCGATGTGTTTTTCAATTGAGTTAATATAAAAAGCAACGTTAAACCAGAATATAAAAAATGTATTTCCTTCAGTAAAATTGTGCCTATCAAAATTTTCAAAATCTAATTTTATTATTGATTCGCTATGATCGGGTGAGGTGTAAAAAGGCTCCAATCCAGAGTAATTTAATTTGTATTTATTAACTAAATTTTGATATTGGTTGTTACCAGCACCTATCACGAGAATTTTAATGTTTGGATCTAGATTGCTTAGTAAATTAGACAGGATATATTTTTCATAGTTTAAAAATGGTTCGGCGACATTAATAGCGTCTTCTTTGAACATCATATTATATTCATAGGGTTTAAGCATGTTACTTCATTGTGTCATCTAAAATCGTTAGATTGTGTGACTCTCTCTATCAATAGAAGTTCAGTAACCCCTATCTTGAATATTGGATTTTTGAATGTGCGGAGCCGGACGGGCTAATCTGGCGTATCTTTCCAAACGCTAGATATAATGATTTCAGTTGTTTTATGGGATTTGAAAGGCAGCGTACATATGGCATATAAGGTAGAATAAATTTTCTCTTCTGTTGTTAAGCACCTCTTGCAAAAAGCGATAGGTTTGTGTGTCGTATCGAGGGAGTGAATGAGAAAAAAGCTGTTTCAATGTGATGATGTTGTAATCCAGTTTCAGAAACGTGCTCATAAAAACGTCTTCAAAATGTACGATTCTACTCCTGAGGCTCTTGAAATATGAGGGGGTGAGCAGCGTAAAGTGTGGCCTATTGCAGCACC
>CAKMZU010000231.1:0-2078 GCA_929200485.1 uncultured Gammaproteobacteria bacterium
GATTGATAAGGTTTTTATAGATTTAGTTCATTTTTCTTATGCGCAACTCAGGTTAGATAGAAGTGAGGTGGTGGCGGGGCAATATAAAATGAAGATAGGGTCATCAGCATGATATAAATGAACCCCAATACATAAAAGGTATTCGGCGCGCCAACAGTGTCAAATAAGTACTGCATTAATGGGCCGAATATCAATGACGAAAAACCGAACCCCATAATCGCGAGTCCAGTGGCAAGCCCTCGCCTGTCCGGAAACCATTTGACTAAGGTGCTGATAGGCGCGATGTAACCCAACCCAAGACCGATGCCTCCAAAAAGGCCAAAAAATAAATAAAACAACGGCAGTGATTGAAGTTGGCAGGCGATACCGGAGCCAATGATTGCAATACCAAAGAAAAAGGTCGCTGATAAGCCGCAAACTTTTGGCCCAACTTTTTCACTGTAAGTACCAAGGAATGCCATTAGTAATCCGATGACCAGAAGCGAAAGCTTAAACCCCATTTTTATATCGCTGGTTGAAGATGAAAAGGTTTGGCTTAACGGGATAATCATCACTGAGAAAGCGTAGATAGAGCCGACGGCAAGGTGAATGCCAATCGCTGATAATGCAATAAGCCAGCGATTCTTTTTAATGGCATTTTTTTTAATACTTTGTTTCATACGGGAGATCTTTTCAAAGTTTATTCTATTATTTTGAAAAGAGAAGAGAGCAAAAATTCCTTTTTATCCAATTGTAATGTTTTCCATGACATTTCAATTGGAGTGAGTAATTACAATAAATTTATTAACTTGATTCGGTAAAGGTCATTACGCCTGGAATGGTTCTAAAACGTTCATTGGGTTTTCTAAATAGGTCATTTGGATCTTCTGCAGGGATAGCAGGCTGGATGAACTCTCTACCATCAGCAGACTGATAGAAGAAAGACATTGACCCTCCGCCATCAATATTCATAACCTGCCTGGGTTTGTGTGAATGGTTATTACAGTAGGAGGGCGCGTTTTTAGCATAGTCAAGGCTCTCCATTATCGTTGCTCCGCCTTGTTGGAAACTAAAATCAATAGCGGTAATATAAATAGTAGAGGGTTCACCCTCGGCCAGTGTCACTAACAAACGCGGCCTGGGGTTAAAGGGGGAAACCCCTGCTTTAAATGTTACAGCCAGAGGGTCAATGACTCTATTGTTGTCAAAAAGGGTGAGGCCAGAGATAACATCTTTTATATGAAAGTTCTTAACCCATTGTTGTGTGTGATCAAAGGGTTTAGTCATGACTTGAAGTTGTTGGTTTGAAAAATAAAATACCAGTTGATCCGCCTCTATACCTTCGGAGAAATTTTTTACAATGTAAGGGTTCGCTGGGTAGTTGCCTGCTTTGTCTTTGTAGCTTATCAGTTCGCCATCAGCGTAGTTCAGGCCGATAGGGGTACCAAGTATAAACTCTGGATCCTCCGGGCAAACATAAAAGGCATTACTGATTAACAAAAAATTCTTGTTTGCTGGCACTTTTTCAAAAAAATGCGCTTCACCTGATCGGCGATGGGTGATATCAAAATAATTGTTTAATTGGGTTTGATTAAGATCAACCCTTGCGATGTAAAGCCCTTGTTCTTTATGACAAATGCTGATTCCCTGGGCAGCACTTTGGTGGTTTTGTATTTGAAGTGTTAAAAAAGCGCATAGTAAAAGATTGATTGAGCTTAACACTTGCTTTAGTTTTTGCATTCGGACAACTCCTTAATGCTGTGAAAAAACGTTACCTTCAATCCAAACCGACTGAATATTGAATTCATTATCCAGGATTAGAAAAGAGGCTTTTTTGCCAGGGGATAAGCTGCCAAAATCATCTGTAATTCCAAGGCAAGTGGCAGGATAAAGGCTTGCCATTCTGACCGCTTCATCCCAGGTGATACCGAATTTTATGGCATTTTTTACAGCCCCTATCATGGTTAATGCAGACCCTGCCAATCTACCCTCTGCATTGGTTAGTCGCCCATTATCTTCAAAAATAGTTTGTCCGGTAAGTTGAAAACTTTTTTTATCTATTCCTACTGTCGACATAGCATCCGTTACCAGGAGTAACT
>CAKMZU010000231.1:2088-5779 GCA_929200485.1 uncultured Gammaproteobacteria bacterium
AACTTGTCTTTTTTTACTTTAGCGGCGACTCGGAATATCGCAGGGTGAAGATGAAAGCCATCATTTATTATGCTGCAATAGCAATCCTTATCGTCTAGGGCTGCGCCAACCGCGTTTGGCGAGCGAGATCTCAAAGGTGACATAGCATTAAATAAATGAGTGAAACCGATAACGCCATTACGAATGGCTGTTTTTGCCATCTCATAGTCTGCGTTGGTATGCCCTAAAAACACTTTGATGCCATTAGCCGAAAGCATATTAATAACAGGAGGGTCAACCGCTTCGGGTGCGAGGGTTATTAATGTTTTTCCGTTATCGAGACTACATAGTTGTTTTAAATATTCTGGGTAAAGTAATTGAATGTGTTTTTCATTATGAATGCCTTTTTTTGTTTTAGATATAAATGGGCCTTCAAGGTGTATACCTAATACTCCCGGTATTTGTTGTTTTATAGCGCTTTCTACCGCTGACATGGCTTGCGTAACAACAGAAAGCCCATCGCTAATCAGAGTTGGGAGCAAGGCCACTGTACCGAAAGGATGGTGAGCATTAAGAATCGATTGAATACCTGAGACGGTAGGTGAGTCATTAAACAGTACACCTCCACCGCCATTGACCTGTAGATCGATAAAACCAGGAATAAGTCTGCGGTTTTGGCAGTCAATAATGGTTTCTTCCAACGGTTGAAAGTCGATGGCAGGCAGTATTCTATCGATGCGATCACTCTTAACAATAAGCACATGATCTTTTAAAACAGAGAACCCTGTAAAAATCTCAGCATTGATAAAGGCGATATCAGATAATACAGATTTTGATAATAAAACAATAAACAGTGTAAATGCTTTCATGACAGCTCCTACAGCGTAGAGGTCACTTTGTTTAATAATGGCGGTTTATCAGGGTTTAATTGATTAATTAACGCGAGTTGATTGATGAGCTTATAAAAACGATGGATCATTAGAATAGGCTCTAGATCTGGATGAACATCAGCGGTATAGGGTAAATTGACTTCCGTTCCTACTTTGCTGATTAAATCGGTAGTAACGCCAAGAGATCTGGCAAGCTCAATCACACTCAGGATGCTTTCAGCGGCAGCATTGTCGACTGCAAATCCAAAAATGTTGATGGTGGCTGAGTCCAACAAGCGTAAAGGTCCATGTCGAATTTCAGCTGATGAATAGGCTTCGGCATGTATTCCGCAGGTTTCTATTAGCTTAATTGCAGCTTCCTGGGCAATGGGTAATCCGATATCGCGGCTAATAATCATCGAGCTATGGGATGGATGAAAACTAGACAAAACGTTTGACCAATCCAGCTCCCATACCGATGCCAATTGCTCAGATAAGTTAGTTAAGTCAGAGAGTAGTTGATTGGATTCAGATAAATAGGAAGCCAGATGAGCAATGGCCGTTAACGTTAGCGTAAAGGTTTTTGTTGCAGCAACACTTTTTTCTTCACCAGCATGGATGGGTATGATGATGTCCGCAAGATCAGCTAATGGCGACTTTGTATTGTTTACAAAGGCGATAACCATTGCTCCATGCTTTTTAGCCATCGTGACAGCTTGAAGGATGTCTCGACTTTTACCAGACTGTGAAATAGCGATGACTATGCTGTTAGAATAATCAAAAATGGTTTTGTTTATACTGTGTTCATGCAGCTTAATGGGTGATGAAGGAACCTTAAGTATTTTACTTAGAAGTAATTCCGCATAGTGTCCAGCATTTTTTGAGCTACCTCTGCCGCAGGTGTAGATATGTTTTGGTTTGTAATTTTTAATCGTCTGGGCAGTTTTTTTTACTATCTTTTCATTGGCTTGAAGCTGAAAAGGCAAAATGGATGCAGTGCTTTCAGATTCGTGATACATCCAAGTGTAGGGTTGAGAGTTGGTCCAGACCAACGATGGAACGAACAGAGACGAAATGAACAAAGTGGTGATAATAAAAATTCTTACTGTAAATTGCACGAATAAGCCTCATGTCAATCGTAAATTTTTATATATGACCACTTAAATAAAGAAATTACTTAACTTTTTCTTTTTTTATTATCGACAGTTGATATTTCTATTGCGAGAGTTTTCGACTATACCGTCACCGTTTGAATCAATACCATCATAAATACGACCTGAAACATTCCAAATAATATGGCGTGCGATTGTCATATCTCGGCTAGGAGGGCAATAGGTAAAATTACCCTGTTGAGTATCAGTCATACCGGTTGATAACCACTTGATGTAGGGTTTATTTCTAAATATTCGGAGTCTCAGATGGCTGTCTTGTGGTAATGCTTCTGAGATTCTAAGTAATCGATCATCGGCTTCTCTAAAGAGGTTATCATTATTCATATCAAGATAAACCATTATTTTCCTGCCTGACCAGTTTTTTGATTGGCGGCAGGTTCTTCCATTATGGGAGGAGCAGATAATGACGGGGTGATTTTCCTGTATGGCCTGTGATCGTGCAAAATTTAAGTAACCGATCAGATCGTTAGTGACTGCTCGGGTTTGTGAGCGTTCAGTGAATGATTGAAATGCAGGGACGGCCTGCATGGCAATGATAGCGAGAATAGCAAGACTGATTATCAACTCAATAAGCGTGAAGCCTAGAGCTTTAGGGAGGTGGTTTTTCATTTTCGTCCTTGAAAATAATTTCACATATCCGAAGTGAAGGGGGGTAGAAGTGCCCTCTAACTATTCAATTTCATACTTTTTCAACTTGTATCGCATTGCTCTAAATGAAATGCCTAAGATTTCGGCTGCAGCGGTTTTATTCCAGCGGGTTTTATCTAATGCAGCTTTGAGTATTTTGACCTCCAAATCGCCTAAATACGCATCAATGTCACCGAAGGCTTGTTCAGGATTAAATGCTTCCGTTTTCTTTAACGATTCGTTATTTGATGTTGTATTTGATTTTATTTGTAAATCTGTTTCGCATATTGTGTTGGAGTCGGTCAGCGTGAAAGCTCTTTCGAGTATATTTTCCAGCTCCCGTACATTGCCCGGAAAATTATGATGAAGCAGCATCTCAATAGCAGAATCAGAAAGCTCAACCAATGGAGATTCATAACGCTCTGACAGTTTTTCCAAAATGTGATTGGCAAGGGGAATGATGTCTTCCTTTCGGTCTCTAAGGCTTGGAACGCTGAGTTCTATAACGTTAATCCGGTAATACAAATCTTCGCGGAAGTTATTATTTTCAATTTCTTTCGGAAGGTTTTTATGACTGGCACTTAGGATTCTAACGTCAATAGGCGTTTCTTCTGTGCTACCAATTGAACGGATGGTTTTTTCTTGAATGGCTCTTAGTAGCTTAACTTGCATTACCAGAGGTAAATCAGCAATTTCATCTAGGAATAAGGTGCCTTTGTGTGCAGATTTAAATAACCCAGCTTTTTTTTCAATAGCGCCAGTAAAACTGCCTTTTTCATGACCAAAAAATTCGCTTTCGACTAATTCAGAGGGTATAGCGCCGCAGTTAATCGCAATGAACGGGCCGTCATAGCGATTACTTTTGGCATGAATCATTCTTGCAACCAATTCTTTGCCACTGCCTGATTCACCATTAATAAAAACAGGCGCCTGGCTTTTAGCCAGTTTTGCAATTTGGCTTTTCAGCGTTTTAATGGCTGTGGTGTTACCAATCAGATTTGGGCTGTTATCTAAAGGTGCCAGTTGCTTTAGATCCTGTTGTGA
>CAKMZU010000232.1:0-421 GCA_929200485.1 uncultured Gammaproteobacteria bacterium
CTACCAGTGAAGCATTGATTTCTATCGTATTGGTTAATCTTTATAGGCTTTTGTTTTGGATCCTGCGATGCCCTTTTGTATGTCTGGATGGGAAAGTAACTCGTTAAGCCGTTTCGCTTTGGTTTCACTGTCGATGGTTTCAGGTTTAATGGATAAATCCACTAAAGGAGTGGTGTCAAAGATGATTGGCTTGGGTTCAGTGCTGGATTGAGTTAGGTTTTGCTCATCATGATTATTGGTTAACTCTATAGGTTGTATGGAAATTAAGCGATCCTCCAGCAGTTGAAGCGTTGCCAAAATGTCATCAATGCTGTCACCTTGTTCGTCACCTTCCGATTCGGTATTTTGTAGTTTATCCAATCGTTCTGAAAAGCGATCGATTTCTCGCTGGAGGATTTGCTGATCAGTTGGCGACTCATTG
>CAKMZU010000232.1:431-2828 GCA_929200485.1 uncultured Gammaproteobacteria bacterium
ACGTTCGGCATAATTAGATTTGGATGCATTCATGACAGAGGCCAATGATTTATCTATTCATTTTAATTTGCACCAATGATGGCAAATTGACCTGTAAAAGTCACGGCTAATTGGCCGTTATCAAACGTCTCTGATCTAATTTCGACAAACGCCTTGCCGCTCTGCGCGAATCGGATAAAAAACTGCTGCCATTGAGAGGTATCAATGCTCTGGGTTTTGGCTGAGATCATAGGGCTGCTGGCCGGTGCTAAGTAATCAATTTCTGCATGTCGGACTACAAGGTTGGGTTCAATATCCTGCTCAAAGCATTTGATAAATAAAAGGCCAATACTTGTCGTTAAGTTTAGGCAATAAAGGCTGCCACCAAAAGCCGTCATTTTATCGTTGTGATTTTTGTAAAGTGGCATGGATAACGTCAGTTGATCTGACTGATAATCTTGAAGCTCCATGCCCATTTGTTGGACTAACGGTAGATGCTTGTTAATGAATGATTGCAGTTTATCAGTTGGCTTCATTGAGCTCATAATCAATACCTTGTAAAAAAATTAAATTCTTACTTGCAATTTATCTTTGCTTTAGGCATTATTCGCGCCGCTGGTTAAGGCGACTGTTGCTGACCTTAACCCCATTTCAAACTTTTGCGAAAGTGGCGGAATTGGTAGACGCGCTGGATTTAGGTTCCAGTGTCGAAAGGCGTGAGAGTTCGAGTCTCTCCTTTCGCACCAAAGCTTGAAATGTTTCCTTGTGATTTTATGTCCTTTATTCTTGAAATACACTTTTTTTTTCTCTATCTTAATAATTCCGATTATGGTTAATAAATGATCAATTTTTATTTCTGATTAATATTTAGTCAGGTTGTGTCTTCCTGGGGTTGGCTAAGATTTGTTGTAAGAAAAAAGTATTGCTGTTTTTTAATTTTGCCTAAGAAATAAAAATCGTAACAAAATAAAGGGAATAGCAGTGAGAATAAGGACAGTTAAAAATAAAGGTGTTATCGGTGAAATACTAAAACCGGAACTGTGTTATCCTAATGATAACGAATGTGAAAATAATAATAAGGCCATGCTGCGGTATTTGACTTTTGGCTCGGTTGTCGTTGGACTAATAATTACGACTTACTTAGTATTGTAATCTTATATCGCGTATGGTTGGCTCTGGTGAAATGCGAATAGAATAAGAGCTTTGTTGTAATGTTGGAAAGTAAAGAGATGCTGATTATGCGTGTTTCGAATAAGTGGTACTTATGTATTTTTTCGCTATTTTTTCTGCAGGTTTTCACTTACGCAGATACCATGACTCCCCACCAAATTATCGAAAGTAAAACGCAAACTTTGATAAGCTTGGTTCAACGGGCGAAAGAAAATAAAGACGGTTCAAAGGGCTTCTTTTATACTAACCCAAACAAATATTATGCCGAACTCTCTGGTGTGATTGATCCTATTGTCGATTTTCCAACCTTTACCCGCGGTGTGATGGGGCGCTACGGTACATCTGACTATTATCGCTCACTTAAGTCGAAAGAAGAGAAAACTGCATTTAAAAAGAACTACCGTCGATTTGTTAAGGAGTTTAAGCAGGGCTTAATGCAAACCTATGGTAAAGGTATGATGGCTTTTAATGGGCAAACCAGTAAAGTAATGCCAGCAACTGAGGCAGATAAAAAAGCCATTGCTAATGGGAAAATGGTGAGTGTCAGACAGATTATTATTAATCAGGGCAAAGAGTATGAGGTTATTTTTAAAATGCGTCCTGATCGTTCAGGCAGTTGGATTCTTCGGAATATCATCATTGATAAAATCAATATAGGCGATTTGTACAAGAAGCAATTTGAATCGGCGATGGCAAAGTATCAAGGCAACTTTTCAACCGTGGTCGACCGTTGGCTGGTTGATATGGATAGCCAGAGCAAGAAGTAGCTGCCTTTGTAAGTTGAGTCAAATTAATAGCGTGGCATGTCTTCGAAGTAGCAGGTGTCGTCTAAAGTTAGCCAGTTCTTTGCACAGCTGACGCAGAAGTCTTCGGAGTGACAGCCGTGTTTGTATTTATTTACATTGTTGATTTTCTCTGCGGTTATTATTCTTCCGCGTTCTTCTTTGATAGCAGATGGAAAGCTGAACGCCCAGCTGTTTTTGTATTCCAATATTGTTTCTTTTTTATGTAAAGTCCCGCCAGCACAACTTTCTAAATGATGGCTTGCGGATATAATTGGCTTTTCATTTGGCCAGAACGTTAACCCCTCTCTTAATTGTTCAGCATCTTTATAATGGAAAGATGTAAACATTAATACATCTGCCCATTTACCATATTCTTTTATCGCGCGAGTAACATCTTTTTGTTCTACGTATTTCTTGGAACCTCTCTCGTTCTCGTTTTTGCCGGGGATATATTCATTTATAT
>CAKMZU010000232.1:2838-5304 GCA_929200485.1 uncultured Gammaproteobacteria bacterium
CACTTTACCTTCGCCGGTTTCTTCAAGTGCTTGCGCCCACCAGCCTTTGCCTGCCCCTACTTCTAATATATTTAGGTATTCTTCATTTTTGGTGTATTTAATGATGGTCTGGTTAAGTTTATTTGCGGTATTTAGATCAGGAACGAGAGATATGCTAAGTTGAAACAGGGCGTGATATTTTAATAGATCGTGATTCAGAAAATGGCGAATTGAGTCTTTCTTCATTTCATTCTGGCAGGGTTTGTTGGTTATGTCCCATGACTCGGGTATTTCTTTGGCGTTGAGTTTAGCGATATTTTTATGAAATATTAAAAGTTTCCTGGACAGCTCGCACCGTCGAGAATCGCATGCTCTATCGCATGCGTTTATGCCAGCGTATCCTTCGCCGGAAAAAATCGCATAGGTTAATAGGTAATAAATAAACGTTCTTTTCATGGATTCTTTCTTGTTAAAAGTTAACTTTCGGGTTTTAGGTTACTCTGATAGTTCTTTAATCAATCACCAAGTCAGATGGTAGGACGATAATTGCTTAAATAAGTTTTCATAAAAGTGTTACTTTTTGGTAATTGGATTTTTTGGGCTTTTATGTGTAGGTACCGACAATGGCTCAAATTTCTATATTTTCAACTAACGTGCTCATTGTTGAATTCAAGTTATATGCTCAGGCTGTTTAGTAAAAGATATGCCCTTCTACCAATTTTTGTGCGATAATCGGCCATATTTTTAATGTGGCTCTTATCCTATGCAGGCAGAACAATTAAAATCCTTGCTTCAAGAAAATTTCACTGACGCTAAAGTCGATGTGCAATTCGATGGTTCACATGTTCTGATTGATATCGTAAGCCCTGAGTTTCAAGGCAAGCGCACCCTTCAGCGCCAACAGCTTATTTACAAAGTGATGGGCGAGAAGGTATCTGATGGGACGTTTCATGCCGTTCATATGCAACTTCATACCCCAGAAGAACGTGACGCTTCAGAAGGCTAGTATTTTTCAATGGATAAATTAATAATTCAGGGTGGAACGACCCTAAATGGCGAAATCTGGATTTCTGGCGCTAAAAATTCCGCATTACCGATTCTAGCGGCTACCTTATTATGCGATGAGCCGGTCACCATTTCTAATCTTCCTCATCTTCATGATATTACCACCATGATTGAGCTTTTAGGCTGTATGGGTGCTCAGGTGGTGATTGATGAAAAGTTATCAATTGAAGTCAATGCCTCTACACTAACATCCTGTGTCGCGCCTTATAAACTTGTTAAAACCATGCGAGCGTCGATATTGGTTTTAGGCCCTTTGCTTGCGCATTATGGTGAGACTCGGGTGTCTTTTCCAGGGGGGTGTGCTATAGGAAGCCGTCCTGTGGATTTACACTTGCGTGCGTTAGAGGCCATGGGTGCTGAAATCACTATCGAAGATGGCTATATCCATGCGAAAAGTCATGGTCGCCTTAAAGGGGCGCATGTTGTTTTTGATGTGGTAACCGTTGGTGGTACTGAAAACGCCGTTATGGCGGCAACTTTGGCTGATGGTGTCACTGTTCTGGAGAATGCAGCAAGAGAGCCTGAAATCGTTGATTTATGTCAATGTCTTGTTGCAATGGGTGCAGAAATTGAAGGTATTGGAACTAACCGACTAGTGATCACAGGCAAAGAGAAATTGCATGGCACTGAATATGCCGTTATGCCTGATCGTATTGAGACAGGCACCTATCTTACGGCTGTTGCTGCGACCTCAGGTAAGGTTAAACTGAAAAATACTGATCCAGCTTCTCTTGAAGCGGTTTTATCCAAACTTCAGGAAGCGGGTGCTGACATTACTTTGGGTGAGGATTGGATACAGTTGGATATGAAAGGAAAGCGTCCTAAGGCTGTGAATATAAAAACAGCACCATACCCAGCATTTCCTACTGATATGCAAGCGCAATTTACGGCGTTAAATAGTATTGCTGATGGCACAAGTACGGTTATCGAAACCATATTTGAAAACAGACTAATACAAGCCCATGAAATGAATCGAATGGGCGCAAAAATTCAATTAGAAGGTAATGCAGCTGTCATAACAGGCGTGGATGCATTGAAGTCAGCACCTGTAATGGCAACAGATCTTAGGGCTTCCGCCAGTTTAGTGATTGCAGCGTTAGTCGCCAAGGGTGAGACGATCATTGATCGTATTTATCATATTGATCGCGGCTATGAATGTATTGAAGAAAAGCTTCAACTTCTAGGTGCAAACATTAGAAGAGTGCCAGGCTGATGACACATACTTCATTGACCATTGCATTAACCAAAGGGCGTATTCTCAAAGAAACACTTCCTTTATTGGAAGCTGCAAATATTGAACCTGTTGATGATATTCTCAAAAGCCGAAAATTACTCTTTGAAACGAATCATCCGAATATCCGCTTAATCATTCTGCGAGGGTCGGACGTTACTACTTATGTGCGTTTTGGGACGGCAGATATG
>CAKMZU010000232.1:5314-5765 GCA_929200485.1 uncultured Gammaproteobacteria bacterium
GCAGATATGGGTATCGCCGGCAAAGATATGCTGATGGAGCATTTGGCAGAAGATAATCACTCGAAGGATAAGGGTATTTATGAGTTGCTGGATCTTAATATTGCAAAGTGTCGATTAATGACGGCAGGCCTTAAAGGGCAACGCAGTGATGGGCTCAAAAGGATTCGTGTTGCGACCAAATTTACTGAGATTGCTGAGCAATACTACGCTGAAAAAGGTGTTCAGGCAGATATCATCAAGCTCTACGGTGCGATGGAGCTTGCACCTGTGATGGGATTAGCCGATGAAATTATTGATATTGTTGATACAGGTAACACTCTAAAAGCCAATGGACTTGAACCTTGGGAGTGTATCGCAGATATCAGCTCGCGTCTTATCGCTAATAAAGCTTCAATGAAAATGAAACATGAGCTGATTAAGTCAATTGTTGAGAAGATTCGACCTGTTGTTT
>CAKMZU010000233.1:0-4840 GCA_929200485.1 uncultured Gammaproteobacteria bacterium
TGTGAAACGAAGTACTAGTGAAACCCACGCATAAAATTCACCGAACAAAACCCATGTGAGACATCTCCTACAAACCACAAGGTAATTATCCCCTACTCCCAAATCCTCGTGACTGTATGATGATCACACATAGGGAAAAGCAAGGAATGCTTTTACAAACCTCTTCAAAGTGAATTGATAAGGTTTGCGCGTGGGATATGGGAGTGCTGACAGGAGTTGGCCATAGAAAGGAAGTACAGCAAGGACCGAGAGCATGGATCGCTTGCTAGAATGGATACTCGCTCTAGAGCTATCATAAAAACCAAGGGAGACCTTGGTTTTTTTATTTATGTCTCTCATAAATAAACACAATATAAATCACATATTCAAAGCTCTATCAAAGCGCAGAAACAACAGACACCATCATTTGAATAGCCAGTACTAATAACAAGACCGCAAAAATCTTCTTTAACACATCCACTGGCAGGCGATGCGCCAATCGGACACCAAAAGGTGCCGTAATAGCACTGGCGACAGACAAAGTCAGCATTACAGGTATATCCACAAAGCCTAACTGCCCACGTTCAAGATTAGAATATTGCCAGCCATTGATCATATAACCCAAGCTACCTGTGAGCGACAATGATAATCCAATCACTGATGACGTCCCAATGGCTTTCAATAACGCCACCCCTCGATTGGTGAGATATGGCACCGTCATCGTCCCCCCCCCAATAGAGACTAAAGCTGACAAGCTACCAATACCTAACCCCACAGGAATCAGCTCGCGAGTAACAAGACGCTTGGCATTATTGTTGGTATTCGTCTTTCGAAAGAAACTATAGGATACATAGACCAAAAAAAGGGAGAAAAAACTGGAGAGAAACAAAGGGGAGACTAATGGCACAATAAATGTGGCCAAAAAAGAGCCAACTGCAACACTGGGTGCCAACCATTTGACCACCCCCATAATAATAGAACCCTTTTTATAATGAGATAAGCTACTGGTTAGCGTTGTTACTATGATCACTGCCATAGAGGTCCCTAACGCCAGATGCACAGCCTTAGCGACTGGAAGTCCTTCGAAAAGAAATAATCCGGTTAACACAGGTACCATGACCGCACCACCACCAACACCTAAAAGGCCAGCCATAAAGCCCACTATGCAGCCTAACATTGGGAAACTTAAATAAAAAAACAGACTCATATAACTCCCTGAATCAATAAAGTTTCAATCATATCATGCAACTTGCCTGGTTATTCTTTTTAATGACAATCCCTGGTCCTGATTGTAGTCAAAGACCTGAGGCCACTAAACAAACTGCTAAATACAGTTATTTTGAGCAATTCGATAAATCAATCAAATCATTTAAACAATACAATAATTCACTGAGAATAAATCAGATTTTGAAAGATGAGCCCCCCAAGATTACTTTTAGCGGATCAAAGGAGACACGATTGAAACTAGCCTCCGATGATACAGCGAATGAAAAGAGTGACAAGGAGAGGGATATACCCTCTGAGAATAGATGGAATTGGACAATGATTGTTGACCCTCCAATTACACGGATTTAATATGTATAAACACCAACATGCTGAGACTGCAGGAAATCACAGGTTACATTTTGGGCTTCAGAATAGCCACTTGCCTGGCATTGTTACTATGTCACTGCCATAGAGATCCCTAAAGCCAGGTGTACCGCTTTAGCGACTGGAAGCCCTTCGAAAAGAAATAACCCTGTCAATACGGAACCATAACTGCCCCGCCTCCAACACCTAAAAGGCCAGCCATAAAACCCACTATGCAGCCTAATACTGGGTAACTTAAATAAAAAAACGGACTCATATAGCTTCCTGAATCAATAAAATGTTAAGGGCACCTTTAATAATTGATTTTGAGATTCTGCGCTGAATTTCAAGGTTTTCAGTAAGGCGAAGGTTGCCGTTACACAAACAAGTGCTTCTACTAAAAGCCAAGAAGAAAAAATAATAAAATTAGAGAGTCTCAATAGTCTTTTGAAAACTAAAGAGCAATCTGTAGTGGAGTATGATAAAAAAATAAATGAGATTTTGAATAACGCAGCCCAAAGGGGGAAGTTGATCAATTAAAGCAAGCGCTCATTTTTATCGTTTTCTGCATAAAGTTCACCCACGTTGCTTATTTTAAGCACCTATTTAGTTACTTGATTATTCTGAATCTTACTCTGTACTTCATCCAAAGATGGCATTAATGGAAATAGTAATTCACTGCTTTTTGAGTTTTTAATTGATTTTACCCCTTATTCAAGAGTTATTTGTGAACTAAAAAACAAAAAAAGCATCTGTTATAGCGTTAAATAATCTAAGTCACGCTAACCATGTCATACCACGCTTTTTATTTTTTTATCTTGGTACTCTCAATGAATGGCTGGGCAATCGGTGAAATAATATGGGGATATCAGCCTATCAATGATAAAAAACATCTAGCGCTGCCTGCCCATGAAAAAAAATGGGATGACCTTGCACTCTATGAAAAACAATGGCTATATCTTCCCCACGATAAAAGAACAGTATATAACTTAGAGCTGTTAAAAAAATTTTATTCGGGGCAAGACGACTGGTACACAGCTAGAAAAGAAGCGAACGATAAGAGGTGGGCACAAACCTTTGATAATTCGCAGCAAATAACTCGAGAGAGAGAGATTGCAGACAGGAACACGCTACTCACCAGGCAGACAAATCAACTTGAAGAGCTATTAAAGGCAATAAAACAAGATGCCTGTGAAGATGAACAAGGACATAACCCACGTCCAAATAATAAGCCGCGATTAGTCATTCTACTTGACGCTTTAGAATTGGATTGTGGAGAAAAATTTGTCGTTATCGAAGCAATAAAATTAGAACCAAGAGAAATCATCAGTAAGCTACATCAACAGCTTGATCAATGGGATTGTGATAAAGAGAACCTACCGATGGCGGCTTTAACTATTTTGTCACAACTAAAATATTTAGTATTCAATGAATTAGCTCCAGAAACCACAAACAGATCAACCCACGCAAATAATAATACGCTTACAGAGTCGACTAGTAAAAACTCTCGTTATTTCACAGAGGTCCAGCTTGGTTATTTACCCCTTCTCTAGATGAATAAAATGGTAAAACTGTCTTCACCGTTATCTGTGCTATGGTTACTCGATAAAATAAGCACGCCTCACCTTTCATCTTCTAACGCTAAAGCCTCATCAATAGACAACTCAAAGTGTCTGATTCGTCTAATACATCCTAAAATCGAAATAAAGTGGAACCAACAAACAGAAATATAATCAGTTAAAACATTGAATGTTTGATTTGGGTGTACCAAGATGCGCCATGTGATTATATTCCTTCTTAGCCTATCCATAACATCTGCCACCATGGCAATGTACGGCAAAAGAAATAATCATCAAGGACTTAGACACTACAGCCCTTACGATCATGAATTTCGTGAGCGATTAAATCGATTAGAGAGAAAAACGACGCAGATAATTCAGGAAATAATTCAGGAATTTGGTGGGCAATCCAATCAATTAGAGAGAAAAGCGAAGCAGATAAGTGACTGTTGGAGAGAAATAAATGCTGAATTTGATCGAAGTAGAAAGGCTGCCATTATAAATCCGAAAGCGCAGGAAGAACGAGAAAAAGAATCTCTTGATAAGCTATACAGCTTATTGGAACTGGATGAATTGGAAAAAATAAAAACCAATGATGTTTTAAAGAAGCAAATACCAAAAGACATGAGTAGATTCTACGCAAATCGCAATCAGTGGGGTATTTTCGATTAGGAAGAGATATCGGATGCAAAGATATTATATCGTCAACCCCTAAAAAAGGCTATCGCAAATGATGCAAGTAATATCTCTGAACTACTTTTCACAATTGCAAATTACCTATCCACTTGTTCAAGCGACAGGCACCTAAAACCGAAAAAAAGTGTCCATCCGAGCGCAGAGTCACCATCAGCGGCTTCACCGTATAAAAGTAAGCAATGTACCCGTACCCGTGAGTGTAAAAAAAAGCCATAAATAAATCGGCGTGATAGAAAGCACCGGCTCTGATTAATCTTGCGACGCTATTCCTTCGTCTGATTATGAAGGCATCCGCAGGCAAGACTCAGTGTGAACAAAGATATACTGCTAACATCCGCCGACGCTCTTGTGCAACCGCCGACTCGCTCATCCTGAGCCTGTCGAAGGATGCTTTTTTGCATAGAGATTTATAGTGTTCGCAGCTCTTAATTAAATACTAATGCTTCAGAATAACCACTTACCGATATTGGTTTCCCACATAAACTACACCATATTTTTCATTATGTGGACCCCCGCCAAATCAATCTCAGCACAAAAAAACCAAAAAATGGAAACTTAAATAAAAAAAAAGACTCATATACTTTCGTAGACTTTACATAGTCCAACTCTTTTATGCTTCAGTGCTTTTTAATCTTTCTCATGGCGTTTAATGCTTATAGTATCGCGATCTATGAACCTTCATACTTTGTAAGAGTAACATATTATGAATCCAATCTATTGGAAAGGGCAAAGCAATCCATTGATATTTCTAACGAAAACACCATGCCAACAAAATCCATCGATAATACAATATTGAAGAACACAAGTAAAAAAAAGCTACTCGAAATAGTTAGACGATATATATCCATATTGTGGAAACGTATTTATCATTCAAAAAAAAATGGCAATGCATTTGTCAAAGAAATAACTAAAAAGAAAGGTGAATTGGATAAAACGGTTAAAACCATTAACCAAATTCAAGAAAATATTCAATTAATTCGAAAGATGAACCAACTAGCTAGAAAGGACTATGTAAATATTAATGGGCAGAATAGCGT
>CAKMZU010000233.1:4850-5727 GCA_929200485.1 uncultured Gammaproteobacteria bacterium
TATTTAAATTAATAGTTGAAGAAAATAGGAAAGATATTGAAAAACTAGAGGAAAATGTATCAAGTATCGATGATGAAATAAACGCCATCCTAGCTAAACGGGGTATAAAAAACTTCCCACCTCATTCACTTTCCACAGAAAAAGATGAGAGTTTATCATTGTTACAGATTAATGCCTCTCCTGCCTTTTCAGATGATTGTAAAGCGCTGCCAACACATAACATTGTGCCACCAGATACTAACACTCCAGATTGGTCGATACTTGATACACTTAAAGAAACACGCCTGTGATATTTGCAAACATTAGTTAAAAAGAATCAAAGACATGCACAATATGGATCGATTTGTTTCATACAAATCAGAATAACCACTTACCAATAGTGGTTTTCCACATAAAGCTCATCATCTTCTTCATATTTTCGAAGTCTTTTTCATTATGAGGGTAACCTGAATCTTTACCGGAATAGCGCCCAACCAAAATAGGCATGGCATGGCAATAACCACGCAGGCCATGTTTGCCATTTACACTACCCAAGCCACTTTCTTTGACGCACCAAACGGCGCATTGGCAATGCCATACATCATGCCGATATCATTCACCGCAATAGAACCCGTATCAAGTTGTTTGGCGATATCAATACCCTTTTGTTTGTTTTTGGTCCAAACACTGCCATGCAGGCCAAAGTTTGATGCGTTGGCTTTTTCGATCGCATCCTTATCGGATACGACTTTAATAATTGGCATAACAGGGCCAAAAGTTTCCTCGCTGATTAAGGTGCTTTTTTCGTCCGTATCGACAACCACCGTAGGCGGATAGTACAATCCTTGTTTATCCAGACGTTTACCGCCCGCTAACACTTTACCGCCCTTCTCTACCG
>CAKMZU010000234.1 GCA_929200485.1 uncultured Gammaproteobacteria bacterium
ATGAACATTTTACTGAGCCACTGAACAGGACAAATGCTGTGAAACGAAGTACTAGGAGGGCGTCCGAGAATTGCGGTCGAGCATAAATTTCAAAGAAGTGAGATAAATTTTTTGGGAAATTCCTGCGAATAGCCAGCCTATTTAAAGGAATTTGGCGAAGAATTTAGCCGCTTATCTGGAATTTAGGCCGAACAGACTGTTCTCGGACGGTCTCCAAGAACAGCCATTTAAAAATTTAGCAAAGATGCCAGTGAGAATACCTAAAAATGATGCGCTCAATGCTAAAAGCCGCTCCTGCAAACCAATTCGCCTGAGGTTTTGCCATGATTGCAGCGACATAATCACACCCATTATGCAGCCATATAAAGAAACCGTAAAATTCGCCTCCACTACCGGCAAAAAAAGCAAGATAAAAGGCATACCTACCAAGACACCACCAAAGCCAAACACACCTCGGATCAACGAAGAAATAAGAACGCCTATAAGCACAATCAGGATCAAATCAATAACTGAAACTCCTCAATTATTTCATTGCAATATCAATGTCTGCCAATTGCAATAAATAAGGTGTCAGTGAATTAGAATTTAAAAAAGTTGAATTTAATCGATCGCTTTTGTATCGAGACTTTAATTCTTTAGATGGTATATCTACCATACTCAATCAGAATCCGGATGTGTGTTTAAGAAATTTATAGCATCTCTAACAATGATTGAATAATAAGCTCTTTGCAACTGTTAACTCTGCTAACAAAGTGAAAGTTGAGGTGGGTTACCCCAACGTCAGAACGCTTACTTGCGATGCTTATAGACAACCGCACAAAGGCCAATCAATGCAACAGCCATAATAACACCCAAAGAAACATGGTCATGAGGGACGTGAGATTCATGCGCTAAGGCACTCAGTGAGAATAAGGACAAAGAAAGCAGTAAGATTTTTTTCATAACGATTACCCATCAATAAATTTTTATATCCTTCCCTGAATATAATCCTAATTCCATTTTATCAGCTTTTTCCTCCATATTACTAATGCGTTTATATCGATGGCCCATAGCGCTTTAACTATCGATTTCACTATTTAACCACCATGCAGAGTTCATAAAGCCACCAAGCAACGGCGTAAAATGTTGATCTCTTCGTCTAAATGTCGCTTTAACACCGAGTATATTAGTGTTAAATCCTTGATGCTTGAATGTTCCTCTTTTGGTGCCAATGACTGTAATTTTTTATTAAACTCCACATAGGATAAATAACCAAAAACCGCATCTTCCGTTAAAGAAAAAACAGTGGTGGAAGAAACCGTTAAAAGACGGACAACTAAAGAAAATAAGTTAAAGACGCTGATGAATTTCATAGTCTAACTATCATTTTATGGCGCCGCATTTTTTGTTACGACACCGACGATCACTGGCCCCCATAAGGTTAAGAACACATTAGCAACTGCATAACACACAGTAAAGGTGACAACAGGTGTCGCATTTCCTGCTTTATCTAGCAACCCTGCAAAACCTGCATTTGAGCTACGGCCACCCACCACAGCAGCACAAGCCTCGATTGGGTTTTTAATATTCAATATAAAGTAGTTAAAAAAGAATCCGATCAATTGTGGCAATAATGTGACTGCCACACCAAGACCGAATAGGGTCATACCGTATTCTTTGATGCTACTTACCGCCTGAGGCCCAGCATTGATACCAACAATCGCTACAAATACCGCCAAACCAAAATCTCTGAGGAAAGTTGAAGCACCCACAGGCAGCGAAGCAAATCGTGGCTGTCGACTTTTCAACCAGCCAAAGAATAGACCTGATAACACACAGCCAACACCCGAACCTAACACAACAGGAACACCGAAGATGGAAAAATGTATAAGCCCAATCAACATGCCGATAGCCAACCCTAGTCCAAAAAATACAAAATCCGTGATTGGAGCAGAAGTGACATGATGACCTACCATGGTTTGAATGCGGTTAAGATCATTTGTGGTACCGGTGAATTTAATCAAATCGCCCATATGTAACTCTAGCGACGGCGCAACTAAAAGATCCCTTCCCGCTCTGGAGACTTGTGAAACAAACACCCCGTGACGCGTCTCCAAGTCGACTTGTTGTAATGATTCAAGGGTAGAACCATGAAATTGCTTGTTATTCAAAATAATATCGCGGTTTTCTTCAATCAACTCGAAGCCTTCAGGGGCTGTGACTTCCTCCACCATCCAGTTGGGCACTTGTTCAAAAACTTTAACAACACCCGTCACACCCACAACATCACCGGATTCAATCTTGGTTGAGCCATCCATATCGATTTGCTCACCATTTCTAATAATGGCTTCAACTGCAAGGCCTGTTACTCTGTCAGCGATTTCAAGCGTGGTTAAACCTACAGCCTTGGAATCAGGCGTTACTCGATAGAATCGAGTATCTACACGCTTCACGGCATTAAACTGCCCTGGCTCTAAAATGACTTTACCGCCGGACATTTTACTTGCCAACGCTAACGCTTCTTTACGTAGATCCCAACGCATGATGGTCGGAAAGAACCAGGTAACCATCAATATTGGGCCAATCGTGCCGAAGATATAACAAATGGCGTAACCCACAGCCACATTGGTTTGCATCATGTGTTTAGCTGCTTCTGACACATCCAGATTAGCAATAGATGAACCTGCCGTTCCGATGATTGCTGATTGCGTCAACCCTCCTGCGGCCAAGCCTGCTGCAGTCCCTCGATCAAGGTTAAAAAAGTACGCACAGCCAAGCACCGTCAGCAGACCTAAGAGGGTCATCATAAAGGCAGCAATCAACTGATTCAGTGTTTTAAGACTTATTGCAGCAAAAAACTGCGGCCCGCCCTGATAGCCCACACAATAAATAAACAACGCGAAGAATATATCTTTAATGTTAGTATCAATTGGCACGTCGAACTGCCCAATTAATACACCAACAATCAAAGAACCGGATATCCCACCTAATGTAAAGTGACCAATAGTAAATTTCCCTAGCAGGTAACCCAAGCATATGGCAATAAAAAGTGCCATTAATGGAACTTTAGATAACAATTCATGAATCATATCCATTAGGATGCTCCTTGACCTTTTTGCCAGTCGGCATAATATTCTTCCAAAAGTTCACTGATAGCGTGGCCAATATTCGGATATGCTTCCTCTTTCAAATTGGCTAACGATACCCGCACCGTCATATTTGGCGCGGCAAATCCGCTACCATCCATCAACACCACAGATTTTTCTTTGGCTAAACGCCAGACAATATCAATGGGAGGAAAATCATTGACCAAATGCTCTCTAAACTCCGCACCATAGCGCTCTTCTGCAATAGCGGGGACGTTAATCGTTGTATAATAAAATGCGTTATAGGGATTGACTGGAGGCTCATAGCCAAGTGCTTTAAATAAAGAACTGTATCGACTACGGCAAATTTCCTGGCAATGCTGTTTATATACTCCCTCTTTATCAAGCAAGCAAAAAAGCGAAAACATCACCATCTGCACTTGCTGAGGCGTTGATAAGCCTGCTGTGTGATTCAATGCCACTGTTCGACTATCTGCAACCATGCGATCAATTAGCTTCGATTCGTTGGGTTTTAAAAAGACGGGTTTGTAGCGCTCATGAATTTCTGCTTTTTCACTTTCAGACAGGTTTTGCAACTTCTCATCCAATACATTATCTTCGGCGATAGCGATAGTCCCCAATCGCCAACCTGTAGCGCCAAAATATTTAGAAAATGAATACACCAATATCGTATTTCTAGGTGCAACAGCTGCGAGTGATTCAAAACCATTAACAAAAGTCCCGTAAACATCATCAGTCAAGATAATCAGGTCTTTTCGGCGTGTTTCTATCAGTTCTCGAATTAACGCCAGAGTTTCAGGATGCATGGCAACTGAAGTGGGGTTTGAAGGGTTAACTAAAAAGAAGGCTTTAATCGAAGGGTCAGCTAACTTTTCAATCTCTTCAGGGCTATACTTCCAGCCGGATTCAGCGGTTTGGGCAACGCCCATTTCAACAAATTCAAAGTTATTAAGCTCCGGAATTTCAAGATAAGGGGTGAAAATTGGCACGCCTAATGCGACTTTGTCACCCTTTTTCATGAGTTTATTTTCCATCAATGTTTGGAAAATATAGGTCATTGCAGCAGTGCCGCCTTCAGTGGCGAAAATGTTGAATTTACCCGGATTTCTTACCTTACCGGCCATCTCCTGATAAAGATAACGACCAACGATTCGCTCACTGCACAATAACATTCGATCTGGCACAGGGTAATGATCACCTAATATCGCATCGGCCATTTCCGTTATAAAGTTAGCCGGTTCAAGTTCCGCTTCTTGCTCAATATAGACAAGCGACTTTTTAAGCATATTAATGCCGGGCGCATTACCACGCTTTTCCAAATAAGCATTGAATCGATCGACGATCCCCTCTTCTTGAGGTGTACCACCAATGTTAGGGTGGAAGATATGCCGCTCAGACTCTTGCATGGCAAAAGCATTCATTTCAATAAAAGCATGCCTGGGCTCTAATGCCACCCAGTTTGGATTTCCCCGACCTGCGTTCAACATCATACGCTCAGAATTATCACCAGCCATGGCGATCAATTTATTTTTGACTTCAAATGGGCCTAGCTCCTGGTATTGCAATTGTTCTTCACGATCGCTCATTATTGATCACCTTAAGAAAACAGGACGTTAAAAATCAGAAATAAACCCTATCGTGATATTTAGTATTTATTTTTTTTGATAAGTTCATATTAATGTTAATATAAACAAGGTATATATATTTTTTACCAAAGAAAGAAACCAAATTTAAGAATTAATTCTATGAAACTATTGTTTATCATTTTGTTATTCTTGGTGGCATATTCAAACGCAATTACTAAAGCGCAATTATCACCTGATGTAAGTATGAAAAAAAAAAATAATACATTATCAATAAAGATTAAACGACCTAGCTATATTAAGAGATTATTACGCGATACCTCCATCACTAATACACTTCTAAATAATCTTGAAAAGGACACAAATAATGAAAATTTACAGGCATTATTTCAAAGTATGGAGGAGAAACATCTCAAAAAAATCAAGAACCTTATTGAAGACTTAGATAAAACTGATACCCCCCTAATACAAAACGAATACACCCTCACGATTAACTCAAACGAGTTACAAAAAATGCTATCTAAGACAATCAGAAGTCAAGTACCTGACGAAGGCAAAGATATTGAGGATGCAATACCATCCATAAAGGATGAAATTCCAAACCTAGGATTTAAACTTGCTTTTAATGATGTGAATTGCTGTAACCCCCGCAAGACAACAATTATCATACATAATTTGGGCTCAGGAACCATTAACAATAGTCACAACCAACACGAATCAGATGATAACACCACCCCCGCTCCCACATTTGAAAGCCTCCCCCGCCCTCCTTCTGCCATGAGGCAAACTTCTGGCAACACTGAACCAATAGAGTAAAATTCTTGCTAACTTGCTCAGCATAGCTTCCTTGCAAATGGAACTTAATTCTGCTTGAATTGCTCCTCTCTGGAATCGTTAATTCTTCTGGTATGAATACGCTATCCACCGCCGATACAGCCAAAGCATTGGCCTCAGGGCTTATTGTTGCTTACCCAACCGAAGGCGTCTGGGGACTTGGCTGTGACCCTTTTAATAAATCTGCCGTACTCAACCTTTTAGCATTAAAATCCAGACC
>CAKMZU010000235.1:0-4621 GCA_929200485.1 uncultured Gammaproteobacteria bacterium
GCCCGATCAGGCCTTTGTGTTGATTTGTCGGGTTTACCGGGAGAGTCGATTGCTCAATGCTTTAATGAAGAATTAGGTGCGGTTATCCAGGTATCTGATGACAGGCTCCAACAGGTAGAAGCTATTTTCGATCAATTTGGTGTGAAAGATTGTTTGACTATGATTGGCAGACCTACCAAAGATGAAACAATTTGTATTTGTTCGGGTGAGAAGAATTTATTAAAGACGGATCGCGCCAGTTTACAAAAACGCTGGGCAAAAACCAGTTTTGAGATGCAAAAACTTCGAGATAACCCCGAATGCGCTGATCAGGAGTTTGCGCTAATTGATATGCCAGTCAAAGGGATTGAACCGAAGGTTGCTTTTGATTGGTCTGACAATATTTCCGCTCCTTATTTGAGCTTGGATGCAAAGCCTAAAATGGCTATTTTGCGTGAACAGGGAGTGAATGGGCAGGTTGAAATGGCAGCGGCATTTCATGCGGCAGGCTTCGATGCGATTGATGTGCATATGTCAGATTTGATTGCTGGCAGAGTCTCTCTTGACGCATTTAAAGGTTTAGTTGCCTGTGGCGGTTTTTCCTATGGTGACGTTTTAGGTGCAGGTGAAGGCTGGGCGAAGAATATCCGTTTTAATGCTAAGCTTCGTGATCAGTTTGCTGCATTTTTTCACCGGGAAGATAGCTTTTCTTTAGGGGTCTGTAACGGTTGTCAGATGATGTCGCTGTTAAAAGACTTGATTCCAGGTGCCGAGCATTGGCCACGTTTTGTCAAAAATCAGTCAGAACAATTTGAAGCGCGTGTCGCACAGGTGAAAATTAATGAATCACCTTCTATATTGTTCACTGGTATGGCAGGTTCTGTGCTTCCAGTGGCGGTTGCCCATGGTGAGGGCCGCGTCGTTATGAGCCAGGATCATTCGTTGATTGCGGGTGATCAAGTGATGCAATATGTCGATGGTGAACATCAGCCCACGGAACATTATCCGTTAAATCCAAATGGGTCACCTGAAGGTATTACCAGTGTGTGTTCAACCGATGGTCGTGCGACTATTATGATGCCTCACCCTGAACGTGTATTCCGGTCGGTGAGTCATTCCTATGCGCCAAAAAGCTGGGGAGAATATAGCCCTTGGATGCGTATATTTGCCAATGCTCGCCAGTGGGTGGATTAAGTTCATAGTAATTTATTTAGGGTTAACGGAACTTTACGAAATAAATGAGTCTTTTAGTCATGCTAAAATGTTTCATTACCTAAGAAATACCGAAAAAGTCAGTATCGAAACAGTATGGAGAAGTTGGTTTTAGAATGAATAGATACCCCGTTTGGAAGCGCTTAACCGTGCTTATCGTCTTGGTCATTAGTGCCATTTATGCGACCCCGAACCTGTTTCGACCTGATCCTGCTCTGCAAATATCGGGTGAGTCGGGCGGTCAGGTTATTGATGAGGCCGTTAAACAAAAAGCAGAAGCCGCATTAACCGCCGCTAATATCCCAATCAAGGCAGTTGATGATAGCGACCCACGAACCTTGTTGATTCGTTTGGAGAATTCCAATGATCAGCTGACGGCGAAAAAAGTGGTTGAATCCATTTTGCCAGTTGGTTTTATTGTGGCGTTAAACCTTGCCAGTACGACACCCGAATGGCTGCATAATCTGGGTGCTGACCCGATGAAGCTTGGCCTGGATCTCAGTGGTGGGGTTCACTTTTTATTAGAAGTGGACACTGACTTTTCACTTAATAAACGTCTTGAAGGCTATCGAACCGAGATTCAGAAGAAGCTTCGTGAGTCTCGCATTCGTGGCATCGTCACCATGAAAGACGACGAAATTAGTGCCAAGTTTGCCTCAGAGGATGATCGCAAGCAGGCATTAAAGGCCTTAAAACAGGTTGTGCCAGAGTTAGAGCAGCAAACGTATGAAGCTGATGGCGATGCGTTCGTTGTGTGGCGTTTTGGTGATGCACTCAAACGTAAGATTGCCAGTGATTCAGTCAGTCAAAACCTGGTCGCGTTAAGAAATCGTGTTGATGAGTTAGGCGTTTCTGAACCGCTAGTGCAACGTCAGGGTTTAAACCGCATTGTGGTTGAATTGCCAGGCGTACAGGATTCGGCCGTTGCCAAGCGTATTATTGGTAAAACCGCTAACCTGGAATTCCGTCTTGAAGCCAGAGGGGATACCGCAGGGGAAACCTTCCAATTCAGAAACCCGGAAGGCTATAAAAAATCCGCACAACTTGAGCGCTCTTATGTGATCACCGGTGATCAAGTGGCCAACGCCAATACCAGCTTTGACGAAAATTCTCGCCCACAGGTCAATATCACTCTTGATAGTCAAGGTGGTCGTCAAATGCATAATGCAACCAAAACCAACATTGGCAGAAATTTGGGTGTGTTATTTATTGAACGTAAAACCCGTAATGAAACGCGTATGAACGAACAGGGCGAAAAAGAAATCGTTCGGGTACCTTACTATGAGAAGCAAATTATAAGCCTTGCAACCATTCAGTCGGCGCTTGGTGTACAGTTCCGTATTACTGGGTTAAACAGCCCTTATGAAGCGCGCGAATTAGCCTTGTTGTTAAGGGCGGGTTCCTTGGCTGCTCCGGTTGATTTTGTCCAGGAACGAACCATTGGGCCTTCTTCAGGTGAGCAAAATATTGCCAAAGGTATCAATGCGATTATTTGGGCGATGGCGGCGGTTTTAGTCTTCATGCTTTTCTATTACAAGGTCTTTGGTATCTTTGCCAATTTGGCGCTACTGATGAATCTTGTGGTGCTGGTGAGTGTGATGTCAATTATTTCTGCCACTCTGACATTGCCAGGGATAGCCGGTATCGTACTGACGCTTGGGATGGCGGTAGATGCCAATGTACTGATATTTGAGCGGATAAAGGAAGAGCTTCGCGATGGGTTAGCGCCCGCAAGGGCAATTTCTGCAGGTTACGATCGAGCCTTTGTGACCATTTTGGATTCTAACCTGACCACCTTGTTAGTTGCTTTAATCCTTTATGCCTTAGGTACCGGGCCGATTAAAGGGTTTGCAGTGACATTGGGTATCGGTATTTTAACGTCAATGTTTACGGCGATTGTAGGTACTCGTACATTGGTTGAACTGGTTTATGGTAACCGTAACGTGAAGAAGTTGGCGATATGATCATGAATAAAGGGAAAGTCATTCAATTTATGAAGTTGAAAAAAGCCTGTCTGGTTTTTTCAACGTTGTTAATTATTGCCTCTATCGCATCACTGGCGATCAAGGGTCTGAATTATGGGCTGGATTTTACAGGCGGTACGCTAATCGAGTTGGATTATGCCGAAACAGCGAGCTTGCCTGAAATACGTGAAACCTTGAATCAGTCGGGTTATGACGGTGCAGTGGTGCAACACTTTGGGGAAGATACCGATGTATTGATTCGTATTCAAAGTGATGATCCAAAACTTGGTGAGAAGGTATTAATTGAGCTTCAAAATGCGTCTAAAGTGGATGTTAAATTAATGCGCGTGGAGTTTGTTGGTCCACAAGTTGGTCAAGAATTGAAAGAAAGCGGTGCACTTGCCATGCTCTTGGCCTTGTTGGTGGTTCTGGTATATATCGCCATTCGCTTCCAGTTTAAGTTCTCATTGGGCTCTGTCATGGCGTTGACCCATGATGTGATTATTGTGCTTGGATTTTTCGCATTATTTCAGATTGAGTTTGATCTGACGGTGTTGGCCGCGGTTCTAGCTGTCATTGGTTATTCCCTGAACGATACCATTGTCGTATTTGACCGTATCCGTGATAATTTCCGTACTATGCGTAATGCGACGCCTCTGGAAGTGGTTAATACCTCATTAACACAAACCTTAAGTCGTACATTAATGACCTCATTTACCACTATGGTTGTTTTGGTTGTCTTGTTTTTCGCAGGCGGTGAAATGATCTCAGGCTTTGCACTGGCGCTTCTTGTTGGTGTTGGCTTTGGTACTTACTCGTCTATTTATGTGGCAAGTGCTTTGTTGCTATTGATGGGCGTCTCTAAAGAAGACTTGATTGTGCCGGTTGTTGAAAAAGAAGGCGAAGACATGGATGAGCTGCCATAGTCATCTATTCTTGAATAGTCTGCCGTTCTTCATGAAACACCGCCCATTGATATGGGCGGTGTCTTTTAATCATCCCCTTTAATAATCAATGTGTGGTCAAGCGTTTTGCATAATGCTGTGAGGTTCCATGGTATTTTAACCGCTTCTGTTGGTGGGAGGGGTGATCCTGTCAGGGTGAGTGTTTTATTCCCTTTATTGTCTTTAATATTGTAGTCTTCTTGCCACTTGCTACACTTTTTCCGCATTTCGCATCATTGTTTTAGCTATTTCAGTGCTGATATTTGGTTTTTTTCCTTGCAGCTTTGGTGCATATATTGCGTAACGTTTATTACCCTTGGTCCAGATAAGTATGAGCCATAGTGCGATAATCTGTTGGGGGTAAGGGTTTTTAAATGAAGCTTCTAGAAAGATATTTTGATGAATGTCTCTCTTTTTATTTTTTAAAATATCAACGACTTCTCTTGAAGAATCATCGAATCGTCGTCTTTGATTCTACTGTTTATCTTTTGGCTTAAGTCAGAGGGGTTTGCTTTTCTTACG
>CAKMZU010000235.1:4631-5375 GCA_929200485.1 uncultured Gammaproteobacteria bacterium
CTTACGCGCAACTCAGGTTAATTAATGCAACATCTCCGCTGCCCGTTTTGAGTAAAATGAAAGAATTCAAAAAGCATAGATGCTTTTTGAATTGTGGAAATATTATTCAGTGGGCCGCATTTGGGTAGGCTTCTTCATAGCTTGAGTGATCAAGCCCGGGTAAAAATTCTGTCGTCGACATGTTTCCATGCGCCGCTTCTCTGAAGGCTGTATTTGCAGCACTCATTTCAACATAAATGGATTCTTCTGTTGCAAAAGCACCTGGGTTAATGGGTGTGTTTAATAGTTGAACGGCAGGTTCTGGATTAACGACTGCAGCACTTGCCGAACTAACGCCCGGTACGGCGTAAATTGCAGTGTCAACCTCTGCAGATGGTAAAGCTGGTAAAGCTCTTGATGCTATAGTGCTAATTTCTGATGAGGGTCTTGCCAGTTGGCCGCTTGGGGCTATGTACCTTACAACTGGACTAGATCCTGCGATGTTGCTTACTCGAACAGCTGCTACGCTGCTGCCAGAGCTATAGCTAGAGGTAGAGCTTGACAAGCTGCTTTCAATAGACTGATAGTTAACTTCTGATGGAACGGCTATTGGGTAAACACTATACTCGATCGGATTATCGATCGTATTTTCAATTGTGCTATAAATAATATCAGATGATCTTGATATAGTGGCCAGACTATTAACGACATTACTCGTTTCAGCGACAGTCGGTACCGTAAGACTAGTAGCGGCAAGCGAAGGAA
>CAKMZU010000235.1:5385-5712 GCA_929200485.1 uncultured Gammaproteobacteria bacterium
TAAAAAGGGAAGTGAAAAACGCGAGCATGGCAAATACACCAGTACCAAAAGTGGTATAATCTAACGTCTTCGCTATTTTTTTATTTCCGGTGTTTAATGCTATCTGTGATCCCATTAGTGAAAAACCAGATAGAGTGGTAGCCACCCCCGAGCCTACCATTGCAAGCGCAGAGAACGTCACAGAGGCTCCTCCTGTCGGAAAGGCAACAACAGCAGCTGTAATACCGATCACTGACATTATTGCTGAAATACCGTACATAAAACCCTGTTTTGCACTGTGACCTGTCGGGTCAATAAAAGTGATGGGGTTAGCGTTAGCATAAGCAT
>CAKMZU010000236.1 GCA_929200485.1 uncultured Gammaproteobacteria bacterium
TATTCCAGCCAAAGATCAAAGCCTGCCGTATTTTGAAAATCGATTTTTATTGCAACCTTACCCTGCTGAGAGTTTAGCGCATTGAGTTTAACTGGATAAACGCCATTTTTATCAATATTGACAACCCTGTCATCATCAATCCAACGCATCTGATATTTGTTATGCGCATTAACATCAATACTAAAAAAAGGGTGAGCAGATAAACTATCAAATCCATTATTTTGCGTTTTATCACAAACCCCTGTTAAAAAATTTTCACAAAAATAGGTCATACTTTTACTGTCATTGAGTTTCCCTCGAATAATCTCACGCAGAAGAGCAACATCCACTTTTTTTAGATTGTCAGCATAAGGGTTTTTATAACAAAATTCTGGTTGCGAAAAGATTGATGTCTTGTAAAAGCAATGATCACTCATGGAATCTTCATTTAAAAAAAGATGGATCAGTGATTTTTTTGAAAAGATTTTTTGACCAATCTGCAAATCAACTAGATGAGGTAACGAAATTCCATCAGCAACTTGCTGATTTTCGACATCCTCCCAAATGACAATAACATAGTCATAGGGTGTTAAATCTATCTGATCATTTTTCACCGCTTCTTCTATTTCGAACGTATCATCCCATTGCAGTGAACTAAGTGCGCCATTAAAATCTTCGTGAGTTAATTCAAACCAACCATAGGAATTGACGGAATCGATACCTTCGCTGTTGTAACTGACCGACCGTAAAAGTCCATCCACCATAGCTTCGACCCTATCTGTCACATCAGATCGTTCAAACAACTTATCTTTGGTTTTATCTCGAATAAAAATCAATGCAACTTGATGGCGATCCTTTGTTTCTTCTTTAAAAAGATTACCATCGTCAATACGGCTAACATTCTCTGGCCGGTTACTAACACTTTGCATTAGGTAATTACCACTAACATCCAACACCTTGAGTTTGCTCAACCCATGCAAATCAATCTGAGTTAATAAATTATCGGCAAGATTAAGTGTTTCGAGCGAAGATAGCTGCCCAATTCCATCTACTGCTACAATATTCCGACTCGCACAATTTAACGCGGTGACCTGCTCAATCGAAAGCCAGCCCTTGTCTTTTACCGTTTCATGAATACAGTTTTTTAATGATGGGTCATCAATATATATTGCTGCTATTTCCTGATTGACAGCTATCTTTGGCAAGACGTCAAAATCCATTGTCTGCCTTGTGATGGCATTCATTTCATCCCTGACATCAATTTGTAGCTGATGCTTACCGGGTGTTGCATACCAATCTGTGGACAACTCTGCGCCATCCGTTGCTTCAAAAAGGTTTCCATCAAGGAAAAGTTTTATATTATTAATCTCACCATCAGGGTCAAACGCTTTTACTTTAAAAGTTATCTGGTCTTCTGCGAGTATTGTAGACATTGGATGCGGCGAAATAATATCAGCTACCGGCAGCAGATTACCTTGCAGAACACCCTCATTGCCGACCCAAATAGTCTGGGTTTTTAATACACTTGAATAGCTTTGATTATCAATGGCCCTGACTGAAATCTTATGCTCTCCCGGTATTGTTTTCCAGCTTGTAGCATAAGGCGATTTCACGACATTATCGTAAGGTGTACCGTTAATAAAAAAACTGACTAGCGCTACATCACCATCAATATCACTCGCCTCAGCTTCAATGTTAACTATGCGATTAACGGGTAGAATTTCTCGTTTTCCCGGATAAAGAAAATTCACGCCGGGTAATATATTTTCTCTTTTGACCTGATGAACGATAATTGTCTTACTGACTGTTGTCAGGGCCTGATTCTGATTGTCATACGCTGTGGCACTTAATAAGTATTCTCCGGGAATGGCTTTCCAGATAATGCCATAAGGGGGAGTATGATCATCTGCTATTTTTTTCTCACCGATAAAAAATGAAACCAGACGAATGGGCGCTTCTTTATCTTCGGAAACAAAAAACGACAGATTATCCCCGGCATTAAATACATTTGCCACTGGGCTTCCCCATATAATGGCTGGTAAATTGTAGTCTTTTTTACCTGAATCAGCATTGGTATCCGAAGTAATAGAATCATTGGCTACTTCATCAACTGTATTTTCTTTATTAGCACTTGAGTCTTTTTCTGTAGTGACATATTTAATTTCTGTTCTGGTTTTAGTTTTTTCACTGCACCCAGCACTTGCAAAAATTAACAGCAAAGAGAAACAACAAAAAATGAATAGCTTCAGTCTTTCCATGACAATGATCAAAAATTTGTATATCTGAGAGTATAGTTTATCCAACTATCAAAGGTGGGCATTAATAATGGTGGGGCATTTTAATACTGACCGGAAACATAAAGGTTATAAGGTTCAGCGGTTGAATTCGCCAAATAAAATCTCATTAATTCCATCTTAAGACAATAGAAACGGATTGCCTATACAATCCATTGACTACCACTTTCGACAGTAATTTCAGATTGAATTTACAATTAAAAACTTTACAGATTTTCTGCCTTTTCAACCGCATCATAAAGCAAGGTTAAGTGTTGATTCACTAAAGACAATTGACTGGCCTCAACCATAATACGTATAACCGGCTCAGTGCCCGATGCCCTAACTAAAACCCGACCTTTATCGGCAAGAATGCCCTGACTTTTAGCAATGGCTGCCTTGACCATAGGCGCATTCAATGTCGCCTCCTGATCAGCGACTTTAATGCTAATCATTTTCTGAGGAAAAAGCGTTACCTCATTTAACGCCTCAGATAGGGATATATTCAATTCACTCAGCACATTAAGCACCTTCAGCGCAGCAATGATTCCATCCCCTGTTGTCGTTGCATCCGCACAAATAATATGACCGGAGGACTCCCCCCCAAGCAACCATTGCTTTTCAGACATCTTGGCCTTGACATAACTATCACCCACTTCGGTACGCAAAAATTCGAATCCGCGTTTCTTGAGTGCCAGCTCAACACCCATGTTTGTCATCAAAGTCCCGACGATACCCTGATAACCTTCATCGGTTGGTTCAAGCGCCTTGGTTAAAATATATAGTAGCTGATCGCCATCAACGATGTCTCCATTAGAAGCGACAAAAATCACCCGATCACCATCACCATCGAAAGCGACACCCATATCAGCGCCAGATTTGCTCACATACATTTGAAGTTTTTCTGGTGACGTACTGCCCAGGTTTTCGTTGATATTCAGTCCGGTAGGTGAAACACCAATGGCTTGAACATCTGCGCCAAAATGACTGAAAACTTCTGGCGCTGCGGTATAAGTTGCGCCATTAGCACAATCGAGCACAATACGTTTTCCCGCTAACGAGAAGTCTCTCGACATGGTACGCTTACAGAAATTGACATAACTGGATATCGCAGCATCAACCCTTACTACCTTACCAAGATTATGTGGGGTAACACAGCCGATGGGCTGATCCATTAATGCCTCAATGGTTCGCTCATCGTCTTCACTGAGTTTTCTGCCATGCGAATTAAATAGTTTAATCCCATTATCTTGATAATGATTATGGGATGCGCTGATAACAATGCCTAAACCAACACCTAAATCTCTCGTCAAAAATGCAATTCCAGGCGTTGGCATCAAGCCAAGCAACTTCACATTAACCCCTGCTGCTGTCAATCCCGCCTGCAAGGCCACCTCTACCATATAGCCTGACAAGCGAGGATCTTTGCCAATAAGGACAGAATTTATGATACTGGGCGATTTTTCCTGAAGATAACAGCCAATCGCATAGCCTAATTTGACCAGCATATCAGGGACAATAGGGTAAACCCCTACTCGACCTCGAATACCATCCGTTCCAAAAAGTGATTTATTCTCATCCATTTTTAATGCTATTAATTAGTATCAGAAGATCATCCGAGAATTGCGCTCGAGCATAAACTTGATAGAAGCCGGGCCAATGCTTTTTGAAATCACTACGAATAGTCGTCCTATTTCAAGGGATTTAACAAAAAAAAATTAGCCGCTTATCTGGCGCTTAGTCTTAAATTACTGTTCTCGGGTAGTCTCCTAAGGTTTATTTTTCTGAGCTTGCGCCAATTCATCGACTGACACGGTTTTCTCATCCCAATATCTGACCTGCACGATTTCATTAAAATCGCCATTATCATCCACGATTTTTCCGAATAATTCTTTAAGATACATCTGGGGCATATTAACGCCGGCTGCAACGGTAATGGACATGGTACCGGGGAAGCGGGCATTGATTTCCATCAATCTCGGTTCATTATTGGCATTGAGCTTTACCTGAATATTTGCCGCACCTGATAAAGGAACTGCCTTGGCAACACTTAATGCATAATCGATAATTTTCTGGTCTTTCACCGTTTTTGATGTCACAGCGATACCTGAATCTATCTTTAATCGTTGCCGAGGAACCGCCGCTAATACCTGGCCGTTTTTATTGGTATAAACATCCACCGAATATTCCGCACCCGGCAACCACTCCTGTATCATATAACGACCATCAGGTACATATTGCTTTAATTGTTGAAACGAATTAATTAAATGGATATCACGGCCACCACTGCCTTTTCGGTCTTTTAAGATAAAGGGAAGTTGCCATTTTGTTGTAACATCCTGACCAACCCACAAGTCAAATTCACCTGCATCAATCTGATGTTTTTCACAAAAACCGAGCAACGCAAACTTGTCATGGCAAGTCGCTAGCGTCTGCTCAGAGCAAAGATAAAGCGCTACACCAATCGCATGAAATCTATCTTCATGCTGGCTGATATGCACCAATTCAACGTCGACCGTTGGAATGACTGCATCAATAGCGTTGTCGGCGCAAAATGTCAGGACGAAATCAATAAAGTCATTACTATCCCCTCTCGGTAAAATAACGCGTCTATCTTCCGGCACAAAATAAAGACCTGCTGCGCAATAATCCATATCCCCCATATAAAAATCATAGTCATCGGGATTAGTCAAACTGCGATAGAAGGTCACTGCTGCAGGGCCTCCGGCACCTGTAATCAATATTTTCTTTTTCATCCGTTTTTATTCTCCAGCATCAAAATTAACCCATCTGCTGCCTGCTCGAGAACATCAAACATCTGTTCAAAATCTTCTTGTTCACCATGAAAGGGATCAGCAATATGCGTTAGGGATTCATCAGACAAATAACGATGAAAGTATTCAACTTTAGGCGAATGGCATTCGAATATTTCGGCAACATTTTTTGCATTTTTATCATCCATAATCAGGATCAGATCAAAAACCTCCATATCGTCCCGTTCAAGCTGGCGCGCTCTTAGATTTTGAATATTATCGTAGCCACGTGATACACCCGTTGAGATAGCTCTTTTATCCGGCTGTTTGCCAATATGAAAATCGGCAGTTCCTGCCGAATCCGTAGACACAGACCCTGATAATGAAGACGCGTTGAGTTTTTGACTGACAATGGCTTCTGCTGATGGAGATCGACAGATATTGCCGTAGCAAACAAAGAGAATACGTATTTTTTTATTGTTCATATTTTTATTTTTTAAATATTATTATTTTATGATGTAGAGCGAATAATTTCAAAAGGTTCAACCATCTCGTAACCGGCAAACCTCCCCCAATACATTGCCGTTGAGGTAATCATGTCATCGGTTAAATAAGGGCGACATTTCTCTTCGGTTTGACTTTTATGGCATTCTAT
>CAKMZU010000237.1:0-3946 GCA_929200485.1 uncultured Gammaproteobacteria bacterium
CACTTGCACTGCAAGAAAGCCCAAATGCCCAGAGTGTCTCATTAACGATTTATGTGACTTTAAAGAGAAAACACAATAGGCAAAGGAAGACAACCAATGACCGCAACCTGGATCGCTGTTGCCATCATCGTCATCACGGTTTCGATGATGGCCTACCCAATCGCTCAGTTAATCCCAAGGCCTGCAGATAAAAGGCGGATGCAGTTACGTCAAGCAGCCATGAAGCTTGGATTTCAAATACAAATGCGAAGCCCAAAGATTGATGAGCGACTTAAGCCAAACTTCCCAAACCTGACTAAATTAACCGGTTATTATATTCCTTGTAAGATATTTGCCTTGAATAACACTTACACCTTATTAAGGCGATCAAACAATAAAGGTGAATGGTTTTGGCTGAATAACAAACTACCGCAAGGCCAACAGGCCGAGAATATCTTATCCTTTTTAAATAAATTTACGCTGAGCGTTGAAGCTTGTCAGCTGCAGGATAACGGAATAGTTTATTTCATCAACGAAAACCAGATCACTCAGGATACCCTTGTGCAGATTAAGCAGATGACTCAATGATGAACCGATTAGTGTTTATCTACAATAGAGCCGAATTGCGTAACGCCACCATATGTCAACGAAACCGGCCCCTGCCCCGACACGAAAGAAAAATCATTCTGGTGCTCTTTTTCTGATAGGTAAGCAGCTTCTTCTTGTTTTTTCTTTTCTGCATAATCTTTTATTGCTTTGGCTTCATTAAGGTATGCAGATAAATCAACTTTTAAATAATCGACACCCAGACATTTGTTTACCTTCTCGAAGAACTCATTAGCTGTGTCAGCATATTTATCTTCAGGCTTAATGCTGAAATCAACTTGATATTTAGGATCCCGACGCATTTCCAACCAGATGCTACCCTCTTCTATAGTATTATCTCCATTGTTTACCCTTATGGTATTCATTACTTCCCTAAACTCTGGCTTATCAGCTACCCCAAAGCTGCTTGTTTGAAATTCGGGTGTTGCTTTCAGAATCATATCATCCAACTTCTCTTTAGTTAGCGTTGTTTCCTTACCCTCAGGTAGACTTGGAACTTTGCCTACTGAAAAGAGATTGATCAACTGCTCCTTGTTCATATCATCAAAATCAACCATTGTATAATCGGTAAGATAGTCTTCTCCTTTACAACTACCATCACTCAGTTCACCATAATGTCGAATCACTGCATATTTATGATCTCTACCTTTTGGCCCAGCAACTAAAAAAGAAACCATAATGCTTAGTTTACTAAACCCCAGTTCCGCATGTGCATTCGAAATAAAATTGATACTACTGATTAAACAAACAATAAAAATACCACGAAAAAACATTGATAAATCCAAATAAGCCATTTGATACCTAAGAAAAGAGTCTGATGATTTAGTTCCACCACATTAGAAAATTTACCTTTACAATAAACTTGTGAACCATTTAACATTCAGTTAGAATAAACAAACGTGTAGACCAAAGAAATACATAACTATATCAGTAAGTTATCGATCAACGATGACTTGTTGCTGTCATAAAAATAAGTAACAATAAGCTGACTTGAAAACGCAACTAAAAAAGCCCATGTTTAACTGGTACCAATCGCTATCCTTGCTCTCGAAACAAATCTTGATCATTGTTTCGATCAATGCGATCTGCCTGTCAGTGGCATCAATTCTCTATTTCTTTAATCATGTCAGCGCCTATAAAGATCGCCAGATCAATGAAATCGAGAGTAAATCCAAGGTTATCTCAGGCACTCTCACCACAGCGCTTTTATTCCAGGATGTTCATGCCGCCTACAATCAACTGCAAGCATTAGATAATGACAAGCACTTACTGTATGTAGGGGTATTTGATGCCAACGCCAACTTTTTCGCTAATTATGTTGGACAAAACTACTTCAAACGACCAAATTTCAGCCAACTAACCCCGGGTATCCATGAAACCCCAGGGCAGGTATCGGTATTACAGGAAATATTACTGGACGGCGAGTTGATGGGTTATCTCTATTTGGTTGAAGATACACACGGCTCAAATCACCAATTAATCAACCATGCATTAATCACCCTGCTGGTTTTCATCTTAAGCCTGCTTCTGGCCTACACATTGTCGCTATTGCTGAGAAAATGGCTGACTAAGCCCATTAAAGATCTGGTTCAACTGATTCAACACATCACCTCCAGTAATGATTTTAGCCAACGGCTTGAAGCCAAGACTAATGATGAAGTCGGGCAGTTGATTCAAAACTTTAACCGCATGATCGATGCCATCCAAATTCGAGATTTAAAGCTTAAAGCACAAGGCGAAGAGCTCCAGGATTTGGTCAATCTTCGCACCCGACAACTCTATCAACGCGCTAATTACGATAACCTCACCAAACTACCTAACCGGCATTTCTTTACTGAGAAGCTTGAAAAAAATCTTTATCACCCTAAAGACTCAGAGAAGTGCTTTGCTATCGTTTTTATTGATCTGGATCGATTTAAAAACGTCAATGACAACCTGGGACATAACGCTGGCGATAAAGTTTTATCCATTACCGCAAGAAGACTCGGCCAACTATTTAATGGCTCTGATCAAGTAGCTCGATGGGGTGGCGATGAATTTGTTTTGTTCGTTAACGATCGAACACAGTCTCAGCTTGAAGAATTTGTTAATGTCATCAGCAAGGCAATCAGTCAACCGCTGGTTATTGATCAACATGAACTCTTACTGACGGCCTGTATTGGTATTAGTTTTTATCCCCAAGATGGCACAGAGCCACTAAACCTATTAAAACGCGCCAACATGAGTGCAAATAAGGCCAAACAAAAAGGCGCAGGGACCATTGTTACCTACAGCCCAGATATGGATGATACCTCTAAAGATCAATTTTCTCTTGAAACCAAATTACGCAAAGCGGTTGAACGCAAATCGCTAACGCTTGTTTATCAACCGAAAGTCAGAGTTAGCGACCAACAACTCGCAGGTGTTGAAGCGCTCATTCGCTGGCAAGATGAAGATTTGGGCTTTATCCCTCCAAGCCAGTTCATTCCTTTAGCAGAGGAAATTGGCATAATTAATCAAATCGGTGACTTTGTCATTGATGCCTGCTGCCAACAACACGCCCATTGGCGATTGATGGGATTTGATCCTGTGAAGATTGCATTAAACCTGTCGCCTTCGCATTTAGCGGATCCAGGACTTTGCCAATCCCTTGAGAAAAAATTGGATTTTTATCAGATAGCCCCTGAATATATTGAGCTTGAAATTACCGAAGAAACCTTCCTTGATGCCGATCAACAATGTCAATACAACTTGAAACGCTTGCACAAATTAGGTCTTTCTATTGCACTGGATGATTTTGGGACCGGCTATTCCTGTTTAAGTTATTTAGTCGATATTCCTGTCACTACCTTAAAAATTGATGGCAGCTTTATTAGAAAACTTGGCACACGAGCCGAAAATGACGGTATCGTCAAGGCAATCCTTGCACTAGGACATGGACTTGGGTTAACCGTGGTAGCGGAATGTGTTGAAACCAAAGCCCAGTGGCAATTTTTGAAAAACGAAGGATGCGATATAATTCAGGGGTTCTATTTCTCAAAACCTCTGACATCCGATAAACTTGAAACCTTCATGAACAACTTAAAGCCCAGCCTGCTAGAACAGCATTCTGCCGAACTCGTCTAGTTTACCTAGTCGAACGACCTTTTACTTTGTTAAAGGTCTAATGCGGGCAAAGCACAGTGAGATTACCCCTTATGTCTGAATTTCTTTTATCTAACCTTACTGAACAAGGTGTCCTGCACCTGACTTTTAACCGACCTGACAAGAAAAATGCGTTTAACAAAACGATGTGGGCGGATTTTAGCCAAGCCTTGTTAGACGCGCAAAAAGATCCTAAAGTTGCCTGTGTCTTGCTCTCTGGCGCAGGTAAAGATTTCTC
>CAKMZU010000237.1:3956-4433 GCA_929200485.1 uncultured Gammaproteobacteria bacterium
CATGTATTTAAACGATTTTAGTGGTAACGACGGAAGCGGCGAACTTCACCCATTTTATGCCGCACAAAAAACGCTCTGTGAATTTGATAAACCGCTTATTGGTGCCGCTAAAGGCATCGCTATTGGCGGTGGTGCAACGATTTTATTCCACTGCGATATCGTGTACGTGGGAACATCGTTAAAAATGCGCTTACCCTTTGCCAGCCTCGGCCTAGTGCCTGAATTTGCTGCCAGTTATATGCTTCAAGCTATGATCGGTTCACGAAGAGCTGCTGAACTTTTTTATACAGCTGAATGGATAAATAGCGATAGAGCTTTGGAGACGGGCATAGCAACAGCAATCTTTGACGATGGTGCTCTGTTAAACTCAGCGATGAATAAAGCATGCGAAATTGCCAAATGGCCTGTTAGTTCGCTTCAAGCCACAAAACAATGCTTGAAAGCCAGTCATCAAGCAGGGCTTGCTTCAGCACTCGA
>CAKMZU010000237.1:4443-5641 GCA_929200485.1 uncultured Gammaproteobacteria bacterium
ACAAACTCGCAGGCGGCCCAGAAAATATTGAAGCGGTAATGGCCTTTATTGAAAAACGCGACCCGGATTTTTCCCAGTTTCGCAAATAATCGGGGGGAATCAAAATACCTGCCCTCTCGGTGGCATTCGTCAATTCGCGTTGAAATAGGCTCACTTGGTTAAACCGATGAAAAATCCATCAGATCATTGACGATTTCTTATCGGTTATGACCAAAGAACTAAATTCACCTGAATCTTACAGTCATGATCAAGTGATTATTTTTCAATTCAAGAAACATATATTCTAAATTAATCTGTACTCCAGAATACATAGGTTAATTCAAAATACGGTAACTTATCAATTTTCGTTCGCATTCAAATTAAGCCTTTCCCTATTTCTTCTTTTTAGAATGAAAGGGACGCATGATAAATTCAAAAAAATTCCTTTTAGGTTTCTCTAATTGAACAACTAAAGGTATTTTATTATCAGCATTATTTTCTTTATCTGATTGGTTAGATTGGAATATAAGCCTAAGAGTATTAACTTTTTCTTTATTTTTAATTGAATCATCGTTAAGTAAAACCGCAATCGCAATATTCGCTTTATCCTGCTGCGCTTGAAAAGATTCAATCTTTTGTTCACAGATTCGAAGACGTATCTTTTCTTCATTTACGGACAACTTTTCACTTCCATCAACGCATGAAATTTCAAAACATTCAGGAAAAAATAAAGCGATTTTGTTAATTTTATAAACCTTGAACCCATTAAAAAGCTCAGGACTTCGTTTTATTGCTTTACAAAAGTGCGGATTTAAACGAATTTTTTCTTTGTTACAATAATACTCCCACTCTTGAACAGGAAAGTTATCTTTCGGATATTCCGATTTGAGAAAGTTAATTGCTTCAGACGATGGTGAATAGGTACCAGAGGCTTCATGTATCGCTATTTCTACCTCTTCGTTATTGGACCAGCAATAAGAAAAATATGTAGACAAAATAAATAAAAAACCTATCGAATAATTTAATTGGGTAGACATAACATCATTTCTAATTTATAGCCTATTTAGATATACGGACTGGCATTTTTATATAAGGTTCACTTTAACTCTGGCTTGTCTTCAGAGGTTTTATTTCAGCTACTTCCAGGGATCAAAAGGGTGTTTTGATCAATCAGGCCAACTTTGAGGGTTATGTTCCTGACAGCCATTAAAAAGCGTTC
>CAKMZU010000238.1:0-3016 GCA_929200485.1 uncultured Gammaproteobacteria bacterium
CGTGGGACCGATATTGTCTTGGGCGGGAATATTGAGGCTGAATTGTCAGCCTTGGATAATCCTTCCGAAAGTGAAGTACAAAAACGACGCGAAGCATGGAAGCAGCGCCACCAACAGGTACTCGATGCGGGTGGGTTACATATTTTGGGGACAGAAAGACACGAAAGTCGCCGAGTAGATAACCAGCTTAGAGGTCGTGCGGGTCGTCAGGGCGATCCGGGTGTTACTCGCTTTTATCTTTCCCTTGAAGATGACTTGATGCGTATTTTTGCTTCCGACCGAGTGCGTGGGATCATGCAGGCACTGGGTATGGAAGAGGGGGAGCCGATCGAACACCGTATGGTGAATAATGCGATAGAAAAAGCCCAGAAAAAGGTTGAAGGGCGAAACTTTGATATTCGTAAGTCTCTACTGGAATTTGATGATGTTGCTAATGAGCAGCGTCAAGTTGTATATAAACAACGTGATGATATTTTGACTATTGATGATATGTCAGAGTTAATCGCCAGTATTCGTCAGGATGTTGCTGTTGGTGTGTTTAGAAGTTTTGTCCCTGAACAAAGTCTGGATGATATGTGGGACATTTCTGGTCTTGAAAAGACCTTGGAAAATGATTTTTCACTGACGCTTTCTATCCATCAATGGTTAAAAGACGATGAAAGAATGACCGAGGATGCGATTTTAGAAAAAATTCAGGCAGCCTTTAATGATCATTATAAAGATAAAGCGGATTTGATTGGTGATGAAATCCATCGTTTTGAAAAGCATGTGATGCTTCAGGTGTTAGACGGTCTTTGGAAAGAGCACCTTGCTATGATGGATCACCTGAGAATGGGTATTCATCTAAGGGGTTATGCAGGTAAGAACCCAAAACAGGAATATAAGCGGGAATCCTTCGAGTTGTTCCAGGAAATGCTGGAAAACATGAAGTATGACTTAACCAGCTTCTTGATGCAGGTTCGAGTTCGAACAGATGAAGAGATTAAAGAGGCAGAAGAGTCTATGCGTCTTGAGCATGAGCGTGCGCAAGCGCTTGCGAAATCACATCATGCGGAATCGGGTGGTTTATCGCAAGGAGCGGACTTAGAAGGGCAGCCTCAAGAGCCAGTTAAACCCTTCGTTAGAGAAGGTAAAAAAGTGGGTCGAAATGAGCCTTGTCCTTGTGGGTCAGGTAAGAAATACAAGCAATGTCATGGAAGGGTTCAGTAAAATAGCTGAATGCACTCATTTTGGACGGTATTTCCAAGAATTTTCTTAAGAGGGGTTCGTTCTTCTTCTTTTAAATATCAATGCCGTTAAAAAGTTTAAGGTTTTTTAACGGCATACTTAATGCAAAATATCTAACAACTATAGTCAACAATAAGGGCGTCTTTTTATCATGGCGACTGGTGTTTTTCCTTTACCTGAATTTCATTCATTTAATTCTATTAAGCTGGGTACAGCCAATGCCGGCATTAAGCAATCTGTTCGTGATGATGTCACATTGATTGCTTTGGATGAATCCGTACAACTGAGTGCGGTTTTTACCAAAAATGCCTTTTGTGCTGCGCCTGTGGTTTTGGCTAAAACTGCTTTAGAAAAAGCGGATACTCGTTATCTTTTGATTAATACAGGGAATGCCAATGCGGGTACTGGTATGGCTGGGTTTGTATCTGCAGAGGCTTGCATATCCGCTGTTGCCGAAAGAGGTGGCGTGACAGCAGATGCTGTGCTGCCATTTTCTACCGGTGTTATCGGTGAGCCTTTGCCTTCTGATAAAATTATTTCAGTTTTGGATGCGGCGTTTGAAGGGCTTAATGTTGATCACTGGGATAAAGCAGCCAGCGCTATATTAACGACAGATACAAGACCGAAAGGAGTTAGTTCAAGTATGTTACTTGGCGGTGAGCAATTGAGGTTCAATGGAATCTGTAAAGGCTCTGGAATGATCAATCCTGATATGGCGACTATGCTGGCCTATGTTGCGATTGATTTATCAATTTCTGGTTCTTCACTGGATGATTTACTATTGAAAGTAAATGCTCAATCGTTTAATCGAATAACTGTTGATAGCGATACGTCGACGAATGATGCAGTCGTACTAATGGCAACCGGTGAGTCAGGTATTCACTATGATGACTTGAATGCCCACGATAAACGTCAAGTTGAACAATGGTTAACGGAGCAGTTTATTGCACTCTCTCAATTAATTGTTCGTGATGGAGAAGGAGCAACCAAGTTTATTGAGGTTGCCGTTGAAAATGGTAAAACAGAAGCTGAGTGTGAAGCTGTGGGTTATGCTATTGCCCACTCGCCTTTGGTAAAGACGGCATTGTTCGCCAGTGATCCAAATTGGGGAAGGCTTCTTATGGCTATTGGTAAAGCGCCTGTGCAAAACTTCGATATTCAAAAGGTGGCAATAGATATTAATAATGTCCCTCTGGTAAAGCATGGTGAAAAGGTTCAGTCTTTCACTGAAGAAGTTGGCCAAAAGCTGTTTTCAGAAGAAGATATTCAGATACGAGTGACTTTAGATCGAGGAGATTGCTCAGCGACTCTGTGGACATCTGACCTCTCTTTTGAGTATATAAAGATCAATGCCGAATATCGGACTTAATGTTTGTAGCTCTGGTAAAAAGTGATGTCGGATAAAATTATTCACGTCGTTGCTGGTATTATCTGGAACAAAGATAAAACTGCGCTATTAATTACCCAAAGGCCAAAGCATCTTCATAAAGGAGGGTATTGGGAATTTCCAGGGGGTAAGGTTGAGGCCTTTGAATCTAAAGAGCAAGCGCTCGCCCGAGAGTTGAGTGAAGAGTTATCTTTAAGCTATTCGTCCGAACACTATTACCATTCGGTTCAATTTGATTATCCTGATAAGAGCGTAAGCATAGACTTTTTTGATGTGTTTGATTTGCTGACAGAGCCTAAACCTCAAGAGCAGCAGCAGATGTGTTGGGTGAGTGTTTCAGAATTGGATCAATATCAATTCCCAGAAGCAAATCAGCCGATTATTAATCTGTTGTTAAAAAGA
>CAKMZU010000238.1:3026-5605 GCA_929200485.1 uncultured Gammaproteobacteria bacterium
ATTTTTGGTGAAAAGAAATCAAAAATAGAAGTTTATTCGTCAATATTTTGGAATTCGGCATCCAGATCAGAAAATGGCAGGTTTTCAGGAATACGGTGCTTTTCTTCTGACCAGCCTAAAAAATCCGCATTTTTGCAGCGCTCTGAGCAAAAAGGGCGAAATGGATTCGTTCGACTGTAGCGAATTTTAGTTTGGCAGTGTGGGCAGGATTGCCAAATGGTTTTTACTTGCTGCGATTTTTCTTCGGTCACTGATTACCCTCGCAAGCTAATTTAAGATAGGTTGCGTGTAACTTGTCTACGGATTTTTCAAGGTGTAACAGATCTTTATCATTGAGGATGATGTCATCTGCTAAGGCTACTCTTTTATCTCTAGGCATTTGACTATTAATAATTGATTTAACCAGCGCTTCATCGTTATTGTCACGTTTTATGGTTCTCAAGATTTGTACTGATTCAGGTGCGTCAACAAGGAGTATTCGATCGCAAAAATTTTTTTGTTGGGTTTCGAGTAGTAGAGGGGAAACAAATAAGGTATAAGGCGTGTTGGAATCTGTTAGCTTGCAATGGATGCAATCAGCAATAAGCGGATGTAATAACGCCTCAAGCCAAGACTTTTCGTCAGGGTTATTGAATATAATTTCTCGAAGCTTTGGTCGATCCAATCTGCCTTCAGTTGTTAGAATTTCCTGGCCAAAATGCTCGGTAATTTTTTTGAGTGCGGGTGTGTCGGGTTCGACTACTTCTCTTGCAGCGATATCGGCATCGACGACATGGATTCCTTTTTGTTCAAATAGGTCAGATACAGCAGACTTTCCACTGCCAATACCACCTGTTAATCCTATGACTAGCATGCGGCTATTTTGAATCCGTCGTTCTTTTGAAAATAAAATAATAAGATATTTGGTAGCGGGGGCTGGATTTGAACCAACGACCTTCGGGTTATGAGCCCGACGAGCTACCAAGCTGCTCCACCCCGCATCAAAGAAGTGGCCATTATAGGGAAACTTTTTTTTATGTCAAACATGTTTACGACAAATCTTTCATATATGATTTGGCTAAATAACTCCAAAATCAGCGATTTTTTTAAAAATAAATTTTATGTAATTCAAGTGGTTATATATTGTGGGAATTTTCGAAAAATGTGCCAGTCTAAAGGCTGAATTTTTGTAACAACTGGTATTTGCATGAAAAAGACATTCACACTGGCGGCATTATTTTTTGAGTCAGTGGTATTGGCATCATTGCCAACACAAGCAGCGGGTTTTGGTGAAGCTTCAGTAAAAGAGACAGAATCCATGCCAAGATCGGGTATCGTTTTCGTGAATGATCCTTCATACCAAGTGACGGTTGGGGGCTTTGCGCGGCTTGATGCATTGTATACCAGTGACCAGATAGGTGATGTGGAGCAATTTACTACAGCAACAATTCCTGTTGTGGGTGATGATGGGAAATCTACGATTGATGGGAGGGCTTATACCCCCGCAAAAAAACAATCCCATTTTAATGCAAAACGCAGTCGTTTATTCGTTGAGGCGATACACCCTTTTAGTCAAAGCCAATTAAAGATAAAAATAGAAGGTGATTTTTGGGGGGAGGGGCACTTTCGGTTGCGTCATGCTTACGCAGAGTTCGAGAATATCGCGATGAGGGGGGGATCAGCTTCATTACTGGTAGGGCAGACATACAGTGCTTTCATGGTTGGTAGCTCACAAACAGAAACCCTGGATAATCAAGGCCCAAATTCGAATATGTCAGGTGATAGACACCCTCTTGTTACATGGCACCATAAAGCATCAGATTATTTTTCTTATAAATTAAGTATGGAACAATCACAATTTGATCCGCTTCAAAGTGAGGTTAGGGTGAGTGGTCTTGATCATGATGTTAAGGTGGATGAGTATGGGATGCTGACGCCTATGTTTGTCAGTGCTGTGATTATAGGTACAGAAAGACAAAACATTCAATTCTCTGCTGCTTATGCACGGATTGAAACGAAGGTTGAGCTGGGTGGGGTTCAGGATAAGACCATTGATGGTTATGGCATTAATATGGGCGGTATGTTCAGTTTTGGAGAAAGTGATTTCGTTCGTTATTATGGTGTTTATACCGACGGGCTTGTTTTATTGGTTCCTGATCTTGAAACCGGTTATTCAGATGGTGTTTATGGTTTGGGTAAAAATAAAAATGAGATTGTTACACTCGATAGCTTCGGTGGGTATGTTGCTTTAGAGCATCTATGGACTCCCACATTGACTTCTAACTTGATGTGGAGCTATGTCAAAGTGAATAATTCTGTTGGTCAACCAGATTTTGCTTACAAAAGTGCGAGTTATGTTGCGGCTAATCTTTTATGGAAGCCAGCTAAGCAGTTAATGTTTGGTACCGAATATCTTTGGGGTGATCGACGAAATAAAGATGATAACGTTGGTGATGCATCAAGGGTGATGATTTCGGCGCAGTTTAACTTTTAGTTTGGTTGGCAAGGGAGGCCTGTTATCGGCAGAATGGGAATTGCCTAAAGATTGGTAGCGGGGGCTGGATTTGAACCAACGACCTTCGGGTTATGAGCCCGACGAG
>CAKMZU010000239.1 GCA_929200485.1 uncultured Gammaproteobacteria bacterium
GGTCAGCGCGTTGAATACACCTTGACGGTCACCAATAAATCCAAGGTGATTGGTTTTGCAACGGTTGTTGATGAGATTGCCAATGTCATGGTTGAGACTGCGGATGGTAGCTCAAAGCCGGCGTTTTCTGATATTCAGGCCAGCTACGTGATTCAAGGTGATAAAGTTATTAGTGAAGTCGTCAAAGTGCCTATTTTAGATACCGCTAACAACTTGAATACGAAGGTGAAGCTTGCAGGTCTTGATGGCACCGGTGGCGGAGCCCCTTCGTATTCGAGTGTAGTATTCACTATTTCAGGCGAGGTTCGAGCTGATGCCGTTGGCGATATTTTGAATATTGCTAAAGTCGATGATAAACCTGTACCCGTTGACCCGATTAAACCGCCGCAGCCTGAGATAAAAGTTGTAAAAACAGTCGCAGATCCAACTGCTGAGTATACACCGGGAGAAACGATAGGTTTTGATATCGTATTAACCAATACCGGCAAAGTGTTTTCGAAAGATACCTATTTTGAAGATAAATTGGAAAATTTGGTGACTGACGTTGTCGGTGGCGGTCGAGAGCAGGTTATAGATAAATGGGATGTGGCGACCGTTATATTTTCATCGATGGATTCAAAAGCTATTGCTGGAAAAGAGGTAAACGATGCTATCGGTTATCGTAATGATTTCATCATTAAACCTGGCGATACAGCAACGATTCACCTTGAAGGCAAGGTGAAAGCGGCTGCCATTGGGGCTATTACTAACACCGCGCATTTTATTGAAAAAGAAACAGCAGCGGAGAATACGGCGCAGGCAATCTATAATCCTTTGCCGGGCCAGCTAACTTTATCGAAGACGGCCAAATCACTAACGTTTATTGCGGGTCAACCCATAATATTTGATGTTGTGGCCGCTAATACCGGCAAAGGCTGGCTGCAAAAACAAGTGATTGTTGATGATTTAGAAGCCATTACCACGGAGTTATCAGGTGGCGCAACAGGCAAACCGTTTAAAGCCAATAGCCTTAATGTGATACAAGATGGCCTGGAGCCTCGCTCCGCAGCATTAACAATTACAGGGAATAAGCTTACAGCAACAGCGGATATTCCGCCGGGCAAAGCACTGAACCTGCATTTGACGATCGATACCCTGCCGAATGTCGTCGGGCAAATTAAAAATACGGTGACATCGGGAGGGGATCATGGTGATGCCGTTGTTGACCCTGTGAAGGGCGATGTCACTATTGTTAAAAAAGCACTAACACCGAGTTATGCAATTGGCGAACCGGTGAGTTATCAGGTGACTGTGGCGAATGCGACGCAAGGTGTTGCCAATGACGTGAAGATAAAAGATCTGGTATCCAAGGTGATGGTTGATACTATCGACGGCACGTCCAAAAAAGCCTTTAAGACATGGCAGATCAGTTTGCAGACAGCACCTGAAAATTCCGTTATTGATCTCATAAACGGTAAGCCTTTTGTCACAGTGACTGATCAAGACTTATCCGTCAATGCGGATTTATTGGCAGGAACGCAAGCAGTTTTTACATTAACAGGCACTGTGATTGAAGATGCTACAGGTAATATAAACAATGTGGCAACTGCGCAAACCGATGGTGGCGATGAACAAAAGGATGACGATACCATCCCGCCGGGAAAGACAACTTTTACAACCTCGAAAGTTGCGGATGTGTCATTTTATAAACCATCAGAGCCTTTGAGTTTTACCTTAACCGTTAAAAATACCTCCAAGAATATCATTGTCAAAAAACAGTTGGTCGATGATGTATCTAAAACCCAGGTAATTTTATCTGATGGCACAACAGGGCCTGCTTTCGAGGCAGGTACTACCTCAATCGACTTAATTCCGCCAGTGCCTGTCGGCAGTGAAGTCAACAAATTAAATGACACCACTTTCGAGTTGACACTCATGCCTAATGCGGAGGTTAAATTTACCGCAGTCGGCACGGTTGTGAGTAATGCGGTAGGGGATATTCAGAATACCGCAAATTTTGATGGTGATGATTTTCCTAGTGACCCAGTGCCTAGAGAACTGCCAGATATTAAAGCCGAGTTTCATGTTGTTCAAAGAACCTATGCGCCGGGCGATACGCTGACTTATCGCTACCGTTTAACCAATACCAGTGACTTCCCCGCGATGGGTGTTGAGGTTCAAACAGAATTTACACTCTCAAAAGGGCTGCAGATAATTGATACCCCTGTGATTGAGAGAAAGAAGCATATACGGGCACCTTCTTTTGATATATTCGAGGTCAAAGCAGAAACTGATGGGGGGGGTGTCAGCCAGCCGGGTGTATTTTCTAAAGGTAACCAAGACATCAATACGGTCATTGATTTGGCTGCCAATGGTGGATTTGTAGAATATACCATTAGCCCAAGGGTCGATGTCTATCTCTTTACTAAGATAGACGTCGATGCCTACTATCATTTTGCTTTTTTAGATAAGAATAAGCTTTCACCTTCTTCACCTTCTATTTCACTTGGTAATCACCCCGGTGCCGTTAAATTACGTGCAGAAACAGTTAATCCATTACCCGGTGTCGTTACGACCACAAAAATGGCAGATAAAAAAGCCTATGGAAAAGAAGACGAAAAGATTGTCTACACCATGACAGCGACAAATACGGGCACAGGTAATATGACCGATGTGCATTTAAAGGATAATATCAGAGCCATCATATCGTCAAAGACAGGGCAGCGAGTGTTTAAAAGCTGGCGTTATACCATTATTGAAAATAATAATGATGTCTCACACTTAGCGAAAGAAAATACAAACCTTGATTTTATGACCGATTTCTCAGGCAGTTCGCACACTACTGTTAGCGTAACCGTTGAAGCGGTATTGAACTCAGGGATTGATGAACCGGTTACCAACACGTTTCAGGCATTTTCTGATGGCGGTACCTTGTTAAGTGAAAGTGACGTGACCACGCCAGTAGAGAAACCGGAGGAAACCAAGGGCAAGTTGATAATTGTTAAAACGGCTTTAACGCCACAGATTCAGCCTGGCAGTATCGCTGAATACGAACTGTTGGTAGAAAACCCCAGTGATGTTGCAGTCAATAATTTTGATGTGGTAGATAATTACCCTGCAGGCTTCCGCTATGTTGAGGGCAGTGCCAAGATCCAGCAAGACAGTGTTTCTGCGTCATTTGAATTAGTGCCACCGGCGGCAACGTCACCCTCCCTTGTGTTTAAGCCGTTGAGTTTGCCCGCAGGCGACAAGCTTAAAATACGTTATGCATTAAAAGCCAGTATTGGTATCGGCTATGGCCAATATAAGAATGTGGCGTATGCCGATGATGATCAGGGCGATAAAATTTCGGATGATGCAAACGCCTATGTGGCTATCACTGGAGATAAACTCTTTGATACCACCTCCATTATTGGCAAAGTCTTTGAGGATCACAACGGCAATGGTTATCAATCTGATGCCACTTCGAAAAATATCAAGGTGCAATCACCCGTGGCTCGAACGGATTATGTTAAGGGTTCAATGCAGCTTATCGTAGGTGATAGCGTATCCCCGAATTTAGTCAGTGACGATTGCCCATTAAATAAGGGCGTAAAAATCCCAGCCCTGTGGGGTAGATCCAATATGCCTCATACACATCCCAAAAAAGCCACCATTCGATACCAGACGCATTCGTCCAGTGTGTTACCTGTCAGTGTCATGAGCGGGACAGGAACAAATACTCAAATTAATCCACAAGGTCAAGTGAGCAGACAACCGGAAGGTGCGCTCAAAAAGGGCTTAAGTAATGAAAATCTCAAGGTTACCCGTAATACCTATAAAAATCACAATGGCTATTTGAACGAAATTATTATTGAAAATATCGGTCTTAATGATGATGGGATTCCGGGCATTCGATTGATAACGCCCGAGGGTTTTAAAGTCGAAACCGATGAATTCGGACGCTTCCATATTCCTGATCGCTGGGTGCTGGACAACAAAGGACGTAATTTTGTCATTAAATTGGATACAGACTCACTGCCAACAGCGATGCAAGTGATCAGTGAGAATCCTAAAGTGCTCCGCATAACGCCGAATAAATTGAACAAGTTTAACTTTAGCGTGCAAAAAGAGACACAGTTGCGCGATTAGTCATTCCCGCATGGATGCAAGTTTCATCTTTGGATAAGAAAAGCCATAGGAAATTTGCCGTGCAGTTACTAAAAATCATAGGTTTATTATCTGCGTATGGCATTGCAAGTCTTGCGCTGGCGGGCGTTGTAATAGCAGAAAATAATTTGGGTGAATTAATTCGTACGCAAACTACGGAAAATAAACCAACACCCGAAATTGTTCAGGATAACTCTCGAATCTATTTGAAAGGCCAAGGCGCAATTTGGGTCAGTCGTGATATTACGCGCTTTGATCCGGTAATGGATGTTACCGTTAACGAGGCAGTCGAAGTTGTTGACGGCAAACTGAAATCACCGATAAGTTTTAATATACGAACGAATTATTCTTATTATGTAAAGCAGTGGGTGATTGAAATCTATCGCTCGGGCGATCTGTATTACAGTGCCCCATTAAAGGTACTCAAAGGGGAGTCACTTGGCAGTAATTTAACGGTGAGCTGGGATGGTTTGACCGATAATATTGAACAGCCGTTATTCAAGCCGGGTCAGCAATTATTGTTTCGCCTGCGCGCAAAAGATATGGATGGGAATTTGGATGTCACCACAACCGGGGTGACTGAATTTTATCAAGGCTCAAGAGACACTAAAATAGATCGCTTGCATAATGATGAAGGGATGACTTTCGGCAAAGCCAGCCTTATGCGCCATAACATACCAACCTATTCGGGTATGGCAAAATTTATCGGTTCGGGTTTGAGAAATGTAGAAAAGGTAAAAATTGGCGCGGATGAATTTACCGTTAATCACGGTAGCCTGTATGGTGAGAAGTACTTGCCAACAGGGGCGTATGAATTCCCTGTTACCATCACTTATAAAGATAAATCCACCGAAGAAAAGACCTTGTTTGCACGTATGCCTGAAAATTACTTTGTGCAAACCGGTATCATTGATTTGTATTTAGGAAAAAATTACGTTGGCGGCAATGACGCGGTTTTAGATAACAACTATCAGTATCAAGGTGATTTATACAATCAGGGTCGTATCGCTTATTTTGGTCAGGCAAAATTGGGCGACAAATGGCGCTTAACTGCACATGTTGATACCTGGGAAGATGAAATAAAAAATATGTTCAAGCACCCGTTCGAGTCCCGCGAACGAACCGTTTTTGAGATTCTTGATGATGATGACCCCGAGTTATATTACGGCAGTTATGGCGATAACAGTAATATTCTAAAAGCCGTGAACACCAAAGGAAAAGTGTTTTTGGCGGCCGAATATGATAAATCGATGATCTTATGGGGCAATTACAACACCGGATTTACCGGCACCGAAACCGCAAGCTATAACCGAAGCCTTTATGGGTTTAGAGGTGATTTTAGAACGCGCTCAACTACGCAGTGGGGCGATGATGTGTTTGCGTTAACAGGGTTTACCGCTGAATCCGATACGCTTTATGCGCATGATGAGTTAATGGGAACAGGTACCAGTGT
>CAKMZU010000240.1 GCA_929200485.1 uncultured Gammaproteobacteria bacterium
GAAGTATGGGCGCAAGGTTGGTCTGAGCCAAATGCCGGGTCTGATATGGCTGCCGTTCGTGCCAAAGCCGAATTAACAGACGATGGCGAGCACTATATCATTAACGGGCAAAAGACCTGGTCTACTCGTGCTGTTTGGGCTGATCAATGTTTTGGGATGTTCCGTACTGATCCTGAATCACAGCGTCATAAAGGCTTAACCTTTATTCTTGTCCCATTAAATCTGGAAGGCATTACTGTTCGTCCAATCCCTCAGCTTGACGGTTTGCCAGGCTTTGCTGAAATTTTCTTTGATAATGTCAAAGTGCCAGTGAATCGCCGTTTAGGGGGTGAAGGCGAAGGATGGAAAGTCGCTATGGCTACCGCCGGTTTTGAGCGTGGCTTGATGCTTAGATCGCCTGCGCGTTTTCAGGAGACTGCTCGCCGTTTGGTTAAAGTTTACGAAGAAAATCAGGAAAGCGCAGATCGTGATCCATCCATTCGTGATGCGGTGGTTAAAGCCTATATGGCAGCAGAATCCTACTGTTTAACCACTTATGAGACAGCTTGTCGCTTAATCAAAGGCGGTAAGATCGGTGCTGAGTCGTCGACCAATAAAATCTTCTGGTCTGAACTTGATCAAAATATGCATGAAACCGCAATGGCGATTTTATCTGCCCGTGCTGAGCTTGAGCCTTATGCGCCAGCAGCGAAAGGCGTAGGCACTTGGTTAGATGGTTTCTTGTTTGCACAATCTGGCCCAATCTATGCCGGTACCAACGAAATTCAACGCAACATTATTGCCGAGCGTATGCTTGGCATGCCACGTTAAGGAGTCTGACAATGGATTTTACTTATACTGAAGATCAGTTGTTATTCCAGGACAGCGTGCGTGAGTTTTTGGTTAACGAAGTGACCTGTGAAAAGATTCGTGAACTTTGGGACACTGAAACTGGCCGAAGCGACGAGCTTTGGGGGCAATTGGCCGAGCTGGGCTTAACCGGCATGACTGTGCCTGAAGATTTTGGCGGTTTAGGTATGAATGAACTTGATTTTGTTCTTCTTGCTCAAGAATGTGGCTATGTTGCAATACCGAATAACCTGACTGAAACCGTTTTAGTGGCTGCGCCCTTAATTGCTGCATTGTCAAATGAGGCATTCAAGTCTGAATGGTTACCAAAAATTGCCGAGGGAAGCGCGAAAGTTGCCGTTGGACTTGAGCAAAACCTATTGATTGAAGATGCGCATGTTGCTGATGTGTTAATTATGCAAAAAGGCAGCGCTTTGTATGCCGTTGATCCTGCTAAAGCAGAATTGGAATTTAACCAGTCCGTTGATTTGTCTCGTCGTTTATACGCTGTTGACTTTAATGAAGCAGAAGCTGATCTATTGGTTGAGGGCAGTGAAGCCGATAAACTCATCGCTAAAAGTGTTAATCGTGGGGCATTGGCCTCGGCAGCTCAAGCGATTGGTTTAACCAAACGCATGATTGATATCTCTGTTCAATATACGTCTGAGCGAAATCAATTTGGTAAGCCTATTGGCAGTTTTCAAGCCGTTAAACATCGCATGGCGAATGTGGCTGTGCAGTTAGAATATGCAAAAGCACCGGTTGCTTTTGCGGCTTATGCCATTGCAAACGATTTATCGACAGTAGATAAAAACGTTTCTCATGCGAAATCTGTTGCTTGTGAAGCTTCATTAGCAGGTGCGAAGAACAGCATTCAGGTGCATGGCGCTATGGGTTATACCTTTGAAGTCGATCTTCATATTTTTATGAAAAAAGCTTGGGCTCTGAATAACACCTGGGGCGACCAGGCCTTCCATAAAGCGCGTGTGGCAGATGCGATTTTTGCAGATAGCGACAAAATTGGCGCTGGTTACACTTTTGTAGGATAAGGAGAAGAATAATGGCTGAAGCTTATATTATTGATGCAGTTCGCTCCCCAACGGGTCGCCGTAAGGGTGGTTTGGCGCATGTGCATGGTGCAGATTTAGGTGCTCATGTATTAAAGGCCATCGTTGAGCGTAACCCGATTCCTGATAACGAATATGACGATGTGATTTTTGGATGTTGCGATACTGTCGGTACTTTAGCTGGTGATATCGCGCGAACGGCTTGGCTGGCTGCAGGGCTTAGCGATGAAGTGCCGGGTACTACCATTGACCGTCAATGCGGTTCATCTCAGCAAGCCGTTCACTTTGCAGCACAAGCGGTTATGTCTGGTACACAAGATGTTGTGATTGCCGGTGGTGTACAAACCATGACGCAAATTCCTATTTCATTTGCGATGACAGCCGCTGAGCCTTTGGGTATTAAAGACCCATTCTCAGGTTCTAAAGGTTGGGTTGAGCGTTATGGTGAAGAGCCGCCTACGCAGTTTAAATCAGCACAAATGATCGCGGATAAATGGGGCATTTCTCGTAAAGAACTTGAAGAATATGCATTGCAGTCGCATCAACGTGCCATTACGGCTATTAAAGAAGGCCGTTTTGATAATGAGATCATGCCATTAGAAGGTGTAACTACTGACGAGACACCACGTGAAACCACATTAGACAAAATGGCCGAGTTGGATTTCTTGTTTGGTTGCGACAAGGTCACAGCAGCGGTTGCTTCGCAAACCTGTGATGCATCCTCTGCTATTTTGATTGCTTCGAAAGAAGCCGTTGAGAAGTATGGCTTAAAACCACGCGCCCGTATTCATCACATCAGTGTGCGTGCAGAAGATCCAATCTGGATGTTAACGGCACCAATTCCTGCAACCGAATATGCACTTAAAAAAGCAGGCATGACTTTAGATGATATAGATTTAGTTGAAATCAATGAAGCATTTGCATCTGTTGTTTTAGCTTGGTTAAAAGAGACAGGCTATCCGCTTGAAAAGACCAACGTCAATGGTGGTGCGATTGCGTTAGGTCATCCGTTAGGTGCAACTGGCGCAAAACTAATGACTACCTTGTTAAATGAATTAGAACGCACAGGGGGTCGCTTTGGTTTACAAACAATGTGCGAAGGTGGTGGTCAGGCAAATGTGACAATTATTGAACGATTGGACAATTAAATACATCTAAATCTCCTGCTCTTTTATTTTTAAGTAGGGGGTTTGATGAGCAAGCTTAAGAGGCAGTTGGTTTTTTTTATTTTGATTATCTTTGCAGGATTGTCATCGTCCGAGGATGTATTTTGTGATTCTTGTCAGGAAAAAATGACTCAGATTACAGCCTGTGATTGGGTTTGCCAAAATATTAAGTGTGCTAGCAAGCTGACGTATGAAACACCGCCATCCTCTGATGATGAGAATGAAGGAGGTTGTGCTGCCGATATAGATTATAATCAAATTTTTGTAGCGTTTATGTGGGCCGTTAGAAAAGCTTTTAACTGGGGAAAATAAAATGGGCGTATGCCAAGATAGAGTAGTTATTATTACAGGTGCGGGTGGCGGCTTGGGTCGTGGTCATGCATTGGAATTCGCTAAAGAAGGCGCTTGTGTTGTCGTTAACGACATCAATAAAGAAGCCGCAGAGAAAGTAGCTGAAGAAATCAAAGCGGCGGGCGGTAAAGCCATTGCTAATACCTCTGATATTACCAATTATGAAGACAGTGCCAATGCGGTTAAAGAAGCCATTGATGCGTTTGGCGATCTTCATGCGGTATTGAATAACGCAGGTGTTAACCGCGACCGTATGTTTGCTTCAATGACGGAATCTGAGTGGGATACGATTATGGCCGTTCACTTAAAAGGTCACTTCTGTATCACTTCCCACGCTGTTCAGTATTGGCGTGGTCAAGCCAAAGCAGGTAATCCTGTTTCTGGTCGTATTATCAATACGACCTCAGGTGCTGGTCTTCAAGGTTCTGTTGGCCAGTCAAATTACGCAGCTGCTAAAGCAGGTATTTGTGCATTGACACTTAATCAGGCCGCTGAGTTAGGTCGTTATGGTATTACTGCAAACGCTATTGCTCCTGCCGCTCGTACGGGTATGACAACAGCGGTTGAAGCGATGGCAGAGCGTATGAAGGCGCCAGAAGACGGCAGCTTTGATTACTGGGATCCACAAAATGTATCACCGTTATTGGTTTGGTTGGGTTCTGAAGCAGGTGGTGAAATCACCGGTCGTATTTTTGAAGCGGAAGGCGGTAAAATTTCTATTGCAGATGGCTGGCGTTCAACTGAAGGTGTTGATAAAGGCGCTAAGTGGGAAGCAGGTGAAATTGGTGATGCGATGAAAACCTTGCTTGAAAAAGAAGTTCCGGCACAAAAAGTTTACGGAACTTAATTTTTCAATCTTCATTACTTCGAATGATTTTGCAGGTAGGCAGGTAGATTGACTGCCTGCAATTAGTTATCCTTTTTACTATCTTCCGGACTAATTTCTTTAGTCTCATCATCTCTTTCGTTATCAGCTCTTTCGTTATCAGCTCTCGTTATATAAGCTTCAGTCTCTTGATCTTTGTCGTTTGTGTCATCTGGTTCTTTAACCTGTGTGTCAGGCTGCCCTCCATTATTAATAATGTCAACGATGATTTCTGTTACACTTTTCTTTTTACCGTCAATCTCTTCATGGCTGGTTGCTTCCCAATTTAAATGGTGATTAGTCGGGGATTCTACTAAAAAAAGTTTTCCTTCTCCTATGGGTTTACGATGGGAGTCTTCCATGAAAGTATCACTTTTATCTCGAATGACGTCTGTTTTATATCTTCCTTCGGGGTTGAAATCCCAACCTATCGCAGAGAAAAGCCATCTGGGAATTTTTATTATTTTATCCAGTTTTTCGAATGAACAAAAAGAAATGATAGAAATGTCTTCGTCTTTCAGATCTAGACTTTTCTCTACTTTTGTGGCCACCTTGTCTGATACAGCTGCACCGGTACTATGTCCTAAAAAGGTAATTTTTGTAGGGGTAATCTTCTGCCGAGAAAGCTCTTCGGTTAAATCATGAGCTGCCTGTTTAGCTAGCCCGTCAAGGCTCGGTTGTATACGGGAATAATTGATGGCTATAACGGGTTGCCTGGTTTCTGTATTAATGTTCTCTAATACCTTTTCATGACTTTGAAAGTGATCAGCGCAGCCTGTAAAATGAACAACCACAGGCCCTTTATACTCTTCTTTGTCATCAGAGAACGTTTTTGTATTCTGGGTGTTTTTCTTTGTTGCTAGTTTTAACCAGGGTGCAGTTGCACAAGGAAAACCCGCAGTATACCCCGCACATTTATATACGCCATAGGCTATTGGAATAGCAGGGCATGCAGCATAGACTATTAAAGTGCTTAAACCAATCTCGATTGAGTGAGATAGATTGAGTGTAGCGCATAGCATCATGACAATAATCGACTTTTTAAAGTGAGATACGAAGATCATAGATTTTCAACCGTCAGAGTGTATTTAAGAAAGATATAAATGAACCTAGTTATAAGATTATTTTTCTCAGATACAGTTCAAGATAAATCAGGTTTCTTATGTGTTGGAATAGGTGTAAAAGATTACAAAAAGCAGTTAATTATAGAGCCAACGAAAAGCATTTAGTCATGTATTATTATAACTAGTACTTCGTTTCACAGCATTTGTCTGGTTCAGCAGTCACAGATTTTTCTG
>CAKMZU010000241.1 GCA_929200485.1 uncultured Gammaproteobacteria bacterium
CGAGCACGAGCACAAAGAGCCAACGTATCGACATGCTCAGGCGGCGGCTGATATTTATGGGATTGAGTTTCAGCTAAGGTATCAACCTAACATGGATATTCCATGGACAATTGAAGCATTAGCCGATGGCGTTAGAGCTCGGTTGCGTTCAGGCGATGATAAGAACTTACCTCGCATACCTCCTGTGCGTCTTGGCCTAGCCACCACTTATCGTGGAAAGCAATGGTTTGCACAAGCCGACGTTCGACACCATTTTAAACAAGCCAATACCGCCTTTGAGGAGCCATCATCTAAAGCCTACACCACGTTAAATATGCAGGCACGCTATTCGTTTCCTATTAAACGCTCAACCGCATGGGTAGCCATTAAAGGGGATAACTTAACCGACAGCTATGGCGAAAATGCGACTTCCTATTTGAAGACCATTGCACCCATTATGGGGCGCAATATTCAACTTGAACTGGGATTACAATATTAACCCTTTTATTTCAGAGGCTAAGAATACCCTTAGCCTTCATTTATTTTCTAACTTTCAATAATCTCGTAGCTGTGCGTCACTTCCACTCCAGCCGATTGCATCATTATCGAAGCCGAACAGTATTTCTCTGCTGATAAACCCACTGCTCGTTCGACTTGCTTTTCCTTTAGTGCTTCGCCTTTAACAACAAAGTGTAAATGGATCTTCGAAAATACAGAAGGCACAGCATCAACACGTTCAGCTTCGACACTGACTTCACAGTCAGTCACCTTTTGACGAGACTTCAGTAAAATCTGAATGACATCATAGGAAGAGCAGCCACCCATTCCGGCTAACAACAACGACATTGGGCGAAATCCTTTATTTTGACCGCCTTTGTCTTCCGGCCCATCCATCATGACCGTATGGCCATTGACATCAGCCCCTTCAAAAGCGACACCGCCTTGCCAATTTACCTGGATTTTCATAACAATTTCTCTTAATTTTTGATTGCAGTGTAAAAACAAAAAAAGTATGCTGATGAGAACTTTATAACAAAAAAAACGTCTAACAAGTCACACTTTTATTAAGTGTTAGTAATAGTTTGCCACCATTATAGGCACATTTAACAAACTGCAGCTTAAGTTCTTGTGGCAAGGTTTGAAAGCCAAGGTTAGACCTAAACTTAACGCTTAGTTTAAACCGCGAACTGACGTAAACTAAAGCTAACTGCCATAAGTGATTCCAACGACGGATAAAGAGGATAGCGCTTTGCTGAACCGACAACCCAATCAACACATCGATAATGTGGATACCTTTTTATCACATTGCAGCATCAAAAAATTCCCTGCAAAAAACACCATTCTTAGTGCAGGCGATGACAGTAATTCGCTTTATTATATCATAGAAGGCTCTGTCACAGTGCTTTTAGAGGATGAAGAAGGCAAAGAGATGATTATTGCCTACCTCAACAAAGGTGATTTTTTCGGTGAAATGGGGTTATTCGATGCAAACTACTCTCGCTCTGCCTGGATTCGCACAAAAACGTCCTGTGAAATCGCTGAAATCAGCTACGACAAGTTCTTAACACTGTCGCAAACTGAGCCAAAATTCTTATTTGAACTCTCCAGACAAATGGCAAAACGTCTAAAAGATACCACCCAAAAAGTAGGCGATCTAGCCTTCTTGGATGTCACAGGCCGTGTTGCGCGCACCTTGCTGGATCTTTGCAAACAACCGGATGCGATGACCCATCCTGACGGCATGCAAATTAAAATCACTCGTCAGGAAATTGGCCGAATTGTTGGCTGCTCACGTGAAATGGCTGGCCGCGTATTAAAAACGCTCGAAGAGCAAGGTCTAGTCGAAGTGAACGGTAAAACAATGGTTGTATACGGCACCCGTTAATCAGTTGTTAACTAGTTTATCTCGATAACCGGTCTCGAAGCTCGCGTAAGCTAGCATCGAGACTTTTCCTTGCCGAAAAAATTCTTGTGAATTGTTGAAAGTTTTGAGCTAACGCTGACCTCGGCTGGTATGAGCGATTCGGGTATTTGTCTCTTATCAACGCATAAATACTCGTCTGCTGTACATTACACCCCTTGCAAATGTGGGTTTCCATTCCATGACGCTTCCTCTTTTGCATTGGGATTAAATCTATATCTTTCTCATGCGCTGCACCTGACTCACTCAGTGTAACAGGTTCAGTCATAGCCATGGTGTTCAACAAGATTCTTGCTGTCCTTTTCTCAGACTGGTCTCTTTTATTTGTGTTCAGTTTATCTCTTACCCCTAGCCATGCACTATTTTTGAATTCTTTCTCCACTTCTGAGTCACTGTCATTTGTCATTAAAGGTGTTTGTGATCTCAACTGCTCTGAATCGTCTATTTTAAGATAAAAAAAACACTCCGTCCCATTATGAGCGGCATCTATTTGTTTTTTCAGCTCACTCATCTCTAGTATTTTTTTTGTATCGGTTATCGAGCTGGGATGAATCGAGGCTTGACTTGATGTTTCTTGACACTCTGTAAGCCCTATTCCGTTCAGCGTGTTATAAAGTGCAATCAGAAATCTTTGATAATCTTCCGTAGAATAGGCACTTTTTACCGATAGTGATAGATTACAAATTATAAAAATAAAGAGTACAGATGGGTAACGATTTAAAATCATAGGAAGAGAGTACCTGCCTAACAATTTCTGTTTATTTCCAGTGAGAACAATATTGAACTTGATAATCAATTGACCCCCGCCACATAAAAAAGTTTATTTAATGCGATTTGATCGATTGACAGAGCTTATACAAATGGGGTTTAGCGATAGAGAAGATGCGGGGGGTATGATGCATCTCTTATATCTAAGATGCAGAACACAGCATCGAGTTATTACCTTTTGCTCTTTTTGATAGCTCTGTAAGACTCCATAGTGCTGTCCATTTCCTCATTTTGAAACTTTAACAGACTTGAATCTGATTCCACACGCCTTAAATCCCTTTCGCCAATATTTTTTTTCCCAATAGACAAGCTGATATCATCCATACTTTGGGTTAAGTTACTGATTTTTTGTATCGAATTAACCTGCCTGAATTTCTTCAAATTCGATGATCTATCACCCTCTTGATTTTGAAGGTAGGATTCTGGTGTTAACCTTACCTCTGAGCCAATTCGAACTTCTGCATCTTTGCCAAATATCTCTTCAATAAACCCGTTGTCTGTAAGGTTATGCTGCTTAAGCTCCTCATTCAACACCCGAATAAAGTAACCAACCGTCAAGTTTTTTGCACCCATCGATAAGAATTGTCGACTGAATTCGTCTGACAGTTTTACTCCCTTTTCCTCGAGCTTTCGATTTGTTTCTTGAATGAGTACCTTGGTAGCTTCAACATCCAGACGAGTTTCCCTAAAACCTGCGCCTGCTTTACCCGATTTGCTGTGCTCCACCCATTTCTGCATATGTAAAATAAAGTCAGCAGCTTTTGATAAACCATGACCTTCCATCTTATAAAAAGTCTGCACCTTAGTGTTAGTAACATCAGCATCGGCTTCATAAAACCCTAAAAGTAAATGTTGAGCATCCGTTGGAAGCATACTCACAGAATTGGAATCAGAGCTAAGCCGCATGTCAACACCAAACTGATGTGGATCGATCAAGTCTTTTTGCTTTAAATGACTTGATAAACCATCCCTTGAGTAAGCCTTGGTACTACTTTTTGGGTGTGTTGCTGAGCGAATTTTGGAAAGGTCTCGATAAATTGAACTTGATGATACTGTAAAGTCGATATCCTTGGTCATTCCGTGTGTTTTGTTTACTTCGTTAATGTATTTTAAGTAGAATTTATTTAAATTTTCAAAATCAGTGATGATAGTAGATCCCCGTTTATACTGGGCATCTTGATCTTTAAGTGTTTCCTGATACCACTGAAGAGCAACAATTGCAGCAAGATGATTGCGCTGATTCAATTTAACTGAATTGTCTTCATCGAAGTTTCTTGCCAGTTGACTTTTAGGCCTATCCTGAATTACCGAATCGATATTGGTTTGCGATTTGATTAACACATCAAATAAAGAATCCTCCGCTACCAATACTTTTTTTTCTTTTAGGTGCGCTTCCAAATTAGTCATAAGCCTGGAATGATCATTAAAGCTCTCAGCAGTTACATCATACATAAGAAAACTGGCCACTTCCTTGCCTACTTTCGTTGCGAATTCTCTGTACCCTGCCTTAGTCCGAAATTGCTTCCCCTCATCATCAGAATAGATCATTTTTATATCCTTGTTGTCATTCGACTCAGGGCCTTGCAAAATTTCTGAGGGAGTCGTTTCGTAAGCAAAACGCATGCTGATAGCTATTGGCTCATCCTCTTTAAGGTTCAACGAGGCAATAAAATCTTTGACAAAAGCCGTTGCACTGGATTGCTGAGCCAAAGGTATTGATAATCCTTTGTTCGGCAAGATCCACTGAGGGTTAATCACTTCATTTGATATATCAGAAATTGATAACGTATCTAGTGCTGAAGATACATACAAGACTATATGTGCATCATTTACCAATAGATTGTTTCCATCCCTATCCCCAGTCACCATGACTCGATTGATATGACCAAACTCGATAGATACAAATCCCGTAAGATACTTTCGACAATCAGCTGTATTTAAGGTAAAGCTTTTACTGTAGTTCCATTGGCGAAGGATAAGTAAATGACATGTAGCCGATGAAAGATCAAGCATCTCAACTGAACTATCCTGTTCAGATAAGTTTTCAGCCTCTTCAAATAACAGCACTTTTCCGATCTGGTCAGGCAGTATGTTTATACTGTGCTTTTTCTCATCATAGAGAATTCCCTCCCCCTGTCCCACTGGCAACGTAAGCAACTCAACTGCCTGCTTTTTCATCCGATCATTTATTGTATTTTTTTCAATCAAACGAAACGCTGGCCGATAGATACCGAAAAGGGTATCTCTCATCTCTGCAACCATTTGAAACGCTGTGTTAGCATCAAATGAAATAATGGCCTCTTTGCTTTGCTCATTTATGAGAATGGGTTCAGGGAAATATAAACGCACAAGCTGTGAACCTTGATCAACGTCTTGATTCTCATCAGCTGATAAAAGCTGATTCATAGCATCGAAAAGGGTAATCTGTTGGCTGATGTCATTCTTAACATCAAGAGAAGCAAATACATTATCTGAAAGGCGGATCTCAATTGCTTTGTAGCGGCCTACTGGAATATCTCCGAACTCTCCTACTTGACGGCGGACATTGGATTCCTCTAATCTCCATTGAATATCTGCAAAATTCAGCTCATATTTTTTATCAAATTCATCAATTAAAGCAATAGTTGAAATCTTCAATGGCCCAACCAATATCGGATGGGCTTTATGCTGGATAAACCACAAGGATATTTTGCCAAATTTCTCTGAATGGTCACTTTGCTGCTGGCACCCTAAGCAAACCAGGGTAACGAGAATTAAAAATCGCATAGCTAATGATTACATTTAAAACAATAACTATAGCTAAGAGTTTAACTTTAGGTACTCTATTGTTCACTGATTTAAGGGCCTTAGGGAAGCAGAAGATAAAAAGTTACCGCTTTTTGCAGACAGCGCTTTGCC